>NZ_WJZD01000018.1:0-128022 GCF_021609665.1 Pseudomonas sp. PA-1-3F
GATTCACCCTCGCATGTCGACCTGCTCCGTTTACCCCTTACCCTACCGGGCCAACCCCGCCGAGTACTTTGCGGCTATTCGCCATGCGCCTGGCGCGGTGCTGCTCGACAGCGGCCGCCCGGCTGCCGAGCGGGGGCGTTATGACCTGCTCAGCGCCTGGCCCGAAGCGACCTTGACGGTTGGGCCGGATGAACGCGGCAGCGATTTCCTGCAACGCCTGCGCGAGAACCTGGCGCAGTTGGGTGAGGCGGCCCTGCCTGCTGGCGTTGAATTGCCATTTGCCGGCGGTTTGATCGGTTACTTGAGCTATGACTTCGGCCGGCACTTGGAACAGGTCTCGCGCCTGGCCGTGGACGACCTGCATCTGCCGGATGCGCGCCTGGGGCTGTATGCCTGGGCACTGGTCAGCGATCACCTGGCGCACACCAGCCAACTGGTGTTTCACCCGGTGCTGGCCGATAGCGAGCGGCAACGTCTGATCGCCCTGTTCAGTCATGCAACAGGTGACACCCCCACCACCTTCAAGCTCCAGGGCACCATGGCGCCGGACCTCAGCGTGGATGCGTACCAGCAGGCCATCCTGCGTATCCAGGATTACATCCAGGCCGGCGACTGCTACCAGGTCAACTTTGCCCAACGCTTTCGTGCGCCGTGCATCGGCGATCCATGGGCAGCCTACTGCGCGCTGCGCGAAGCCTGCCCGACGCCGTTTTCCGGGTTCCAGAGTTTGCCCGATGACGGCGCGGTGCTGAGCCTGTCGCCGGAGCGCTTCGTGCGCATCAGCGAAGGCCAGGTCGAAACCCGCCCGATCAAGGGCACCCGCCCTCGCGGTTTAACACCGGAAGAGGACGCTGCCAACGCCGCTGAGCTGCTCGCCAGCCCCAAGGACCGCGCAGAAAACCTGATGATCGTTGACCTGCTGCGCAACGACCTCGGCCGCAGTTGCCGCATCGGCTCGGTGAACGTGCCGGAACTGTTCAGCCTGGAAAGCTACCCCAACGTGCACCACTTGGTGAGCAGTGTCACTGGCATATTGGCCGACGACAAAGACGCCCTCGACCTGATCGCCGGCAGCTTCCCTGGCGGCTCCATTACCGGCGCGCCGAAGATTCGCGCCATGCAGATCATCGATGAGCTGGAGCCCACCCGCCGCGGGTTGTATTGCGGCTCGCTGGTGTACCTGGACGTGCGCGGCGAAATGGACAGCTCCATCGCGATTCGCAGCTTGCTGGTCAAGGATGGGCAGGTGTGTTGCTGGGGTGGCGGCGGGATTGTGGCGGATTCGCAGTGGCAGGCGGAGTATCAGGAGTCGCTGACAAAGGTGCGTGTGTTGTTACAAACGTTGGAAAATCTGTAGGGCACAGCCCCTTCCTAGCGTTCGAGTAGAACGCCATGCGATAGAAAAAGCCTGAATCAGAACCGCTGTGGACGGGATAGACGCTTGCAGATAGCGTCCGGAGCGACCGCCCACCCGCCACCTGTGAAGGATCACATGAAGCGACTACCTCATCGTCTGGAAATATTTCCGAGATTGCCTATCCACGCAATCGCACCTATGATCTCCCAAAACGGGAGGTTGAAGCGATGCGGATAATCGCTCTATCTACCCTACGAATATTCTGGGAAAGCCATTCAGCTTATAGCGACGCCAGAACACCGCTGGTCGAGTTGTATCGGCACATGGAAAAGGCCAATTATCCAACACCGCAAGCACTCAAGGCCGAACTCAGAACAGCGAGCATTCTTAAGGGTGGCAGGGTCGTGTTCAACGTTGGCGGCAACAAGTATCGAGTGATCATGGCGATCGACTACCAGCGACAACTAGGGTTTATACGGTTCGTGGGAACCCATGCTCAGTACGACCAGATCAACGCGGAGACTGTGTGATGAACATCAAACCTATTCACTCCCAGGAAGACCTGACTGCGGCACTCGTACGAGTCGAGCAGGTATGGGGAGCACCACCCGGCTCGCCTGAAGGTGATGAGCTGGAAATCCTGGCAGTCCTCATCGAGAAGTACGAAGCCGAGCATTACCCCATGCCCCCTTCGGATCCGGTAGAGGCTATCAAGTTTCGCATGGAGCAATTGGGCATGACCGCCCGCGATCTGGAGCCGTTTATCGGCACCAGTGGGCGGGTGTCAGAGGTGCTGAACCACAAGCGCAAGCTGAGCCTGTCGATGATCAAGCGTCTGCATGAAGGCTTGCGTATTCCTTATGAGCGCTTGCTGGCCGAGGGTAAGGTGTGACGGCGCCGACGCCATCGCAGGCAAGCCCGACTCCCACAGTTGACCGCGTCGTTTGACGTTACATGGTCAAAGGTGGGAGCTGGCTTGCCTGCGATGGGGCAATCAGCCGCGCCGCATAATTTACAGGCTCAACTGCCGATTCGACGCCTTGATAAACTCTTTCTTCAGGTCTTCAAACGTATGCACCGCCGGGAACTGCGGGAATTCGCGAATCACATTGTCCGGCGCATGGAACAGAATCCCACGGTCAGCTTCACCCAGCATGCTGGTGTCGTTGTAGGAATCACCGGCAGCGATCACGCGGTAGTAGAGCGTCTTGAATGCCAGCACCGATTGGCGCTTGGGGTCTTTCTGGCGCAGTTGGTAGCTCACCACCCGATCGTTTTCATCGGTGATCAAGCGGTGGCAAAGCAAGGTCGGGAAACCCAGCTGACGCATCAGCGGCTGGGAGAACTCATAGAAGGTGTCGGACAGGATCACCACCTGGAAGCGCTCGCGCAGCCAATTGACGAACTCAATGGCGCCGTCCAGCGGTTTGAGCGTGGCGATAACGGCCTGAATATCGGCCAGCTTGAGCCCATGCTCGTCGAGGATGCGCAGGCGCTGTTGCATCAGCACGTCGTAGTCGGGGATGTCACGGGTGGTGGCCCGCAGGGACTCAATGCCGGTTTTCTCGGCAAAGGCGATCCAGATTTCCGGAACCAGTACCCCTTCCAGGTCAAGGCAGACAATTTCCACACGACACTCCTGTTAGATATTGTTAGTTGAGCGAGCAAAAGGACTGCCGAACTCTAGCGACTCAAGCCCGCCGCCGCAACGCGGGACAGTTTTTGATACCATCGCCCTCCTAGAGAGCGCTCAGCGCCACTGACCTGTAGGAACCGTCCTGATGAACCAAGCCTTCGACGTCGTTGAACTCGCCACGACTTATGCCAACAAGTCTGCCCAGGACATTCTCAAGCTGGCGTTCAGCCAGTTCGGCGATGACTTGTGGATTTCCTTCAGCGGTGCCGAGGATGTGGTCCTTGTGGACATGGCCTGGAAGCTGAACAAGAACGTCAAGGTGTTCAGCCTCGACACCGGCCGCCTGCATCCGGAGACCTACCGGTTTATCGAGCAGGTGCGTGAGTTCTACAAGATCGACATCGAGCTGGTCTCGCCAGACCCGAGCAAGCTGGAGCCCTTCGTCAAAGAGAAAGGCCTGTTCAGCTTCTATAAGGACGGCCATGGCGAATGCTGCGGCATCCGCAAGATCGAACCGCTGCGCCGCAAACTCGCAGGCGTCAGCGCCTGGGCCACCGGCCAGCGCCGCGACCAGAGCCCCGGCACTCGCAGCCAGGTGGCGGCGCTGGAAATCGACACGGCGTTCTCCACGCCGGAACGCACCCTGTACAAGTTCAACCCGCTGGCGCAGATGACCAGCGAAGAGGTCTGGGGCTACATCCGCATGCTGGAGCTGCCGTACAACAGCCTGCATGAGCGCGGCTTCATCAGCATCGGCTGCGAGCCCTGCACCCGGCCGGTACTGCCCCGCCAGCATGAGCGCGAAGGCCGCTGGTGGTGGGAAGAAGCCACGCAGAAGGAATGCGGGCTGCATGCGGGGAATATCATCAGCAAGGCTTGAGCCTCCGATGCCACCGCCTCTGTAGGAGCGAGCTTGCTCGCGAAAAACTCACGGACGCCGCGTTTATTCAGGAAGCCCGCGTTATCGTTGACGTTTTTCGCGAGCAAGCTCGCTCCTACATAACGCGATATTTGCTTTGGGGCCGGGTAAACCTGTACACAACCTTGTAACCATAGGTGCCATTTTTGTGTGCAACTTAATGTGCAACGCACCAAAACGTAACATCTCCCTGCGCCAATGGCGCTGCATATAAATAACCCTGCAATTAATGAAAAAATAAATACCTGTTCAAACGGTCAACTTATAGTGCCCGTAATTCAGTAAGTTATTCGCGACCTATATAAAAACGAAATTAGCCAAGATTTTCATATATCGAAAATTGGCACGCATATGGCTTAGGCAGAAGTGCGCTTTGTATACAATCAATACAAAACCTACATACACTTTGCCATCCGCCGCTTTGCTGCAGATGCGCTGGAGCCTGCCGGAATGCGTACAAGTCTCTCGAACACCCTCGCACTGGATCTGCCCTCCTCTCCCCTGAATCCTGCAGCCACAGGCCCCGGCCCGCTGGTACTCAGCCCGCGCCTGCACAACAAGGACCTGGCGCCCACCAAGGTCGAAGGCCGACGCTGGGGGCGCTATAGCATCTTTGCGCTGTGGACCAATGACGTGCACAACATCGCCAACTATTCATTCGCCATTGGGCTCTATGCCCTGGGCCTGGGCGGCTGGCAAATATTGCTGTCCCTTGGGATCGGCGCAGCACTGGTGTACTTCTTCATGAACTTGTCGGGCTACATGGGGCAGAAGACCGGTGTGCCGTTTCCGGTTATCAGCCGCATCAGCTTCGGCATTCATGGGGCGCAGATTCCGGCGTTGATTCGGGCGGTAATTGCGATTGCCTGGTTTGGGATCCAGACCTACCTGGCCTCGGTAGTTTTCCGCGTGCTGCTGACCGCCATTCATCCAGGCTTTGCCGATTATGACCACGACTCGATTCTCGGCCTGTCGACCCTGGGCTGGGCGTGTTTTGTGGCGATCTGGCTGGTGCAGTTGGTGATCCTCGCCTATGGCATGGAAATGGTACGTCGCTATGAAGGCTTCGCCGGGCCGGTGATACTGCTGACCGTGGCCGCACTGGCCGGCTGGATGTACTTCCAGGCGAACGGGCAGATCGCCTGGTCGATCCGCGAGCCCCTGAGTGGCGGCGAGATGTGGCGCAATATCTTTGCCGGCGGCGCGCTGTGGCTGGCCATCTACGGCACCCTGATCCTCAATTTCTGCGACTTCGCGCGTTCATCGCCGTGCCGCAAGACCATCCAGGTCGGGAACTTCTGGGGCCTGCCGGTCAATATCCTGGTGTTCGCCGCAATTACCGTGCTGCTGTGCGGCGGACAGTTCCAGCTCAATGGCCGCGTGATCGAAAGCCCGACCGAAATCATCGCGGCGATCCCCAACACCTTTTTTCTGGTGCTCGGCTGCCTCGCTTTCCTGATCGTCACCGTGGCGGTGAACATCATGGCCAACTTCGTCGCCCCGGCCTTTGTACTGAGCAACCTGGCGCCCAAGTACCTGAACTTCCGGCGCGCCGGGTTGATCAGCGCCTTCGTTGCCGTGCTGATCCTGCCGTGGAACCTCTATAACAGCCCACTGGTGATCGTGTATTTCCTCTCTGGCCTCGGCGCGCTGCTGGGGCCGTTGTACGGGGTGATCATGGTCGATTACTGGCTGATTCGTAGAAGCCAGGTGGATGTGCCGCAGTTGTACAGCGAAGACCCCCAAGGCATTTATTACTACAGCCGGGGGGTGAATATGCGTGCGGTGGCGGCGTTCATTCCGGCGGCAGTGATCGCCATCCTGCTGGCGCTGTTGCCGGGGTTTGCCAGCGTCTCGCCGTTTTCCTGGTTGTTTGGCGCCGGCATTGCCGGGTTGCTGTACCTGCTGATTGCCAAGCGTCAACCGCACTACGCCGATGTCAGCGGCGAAAGCATTGCCGTCGATAACGTCAGTCATTAAACAAGGACTTTCCATGCGTATCCTCGTGGTCAACGTCAACACCACCGAATCCATCACCGACACCATTGCCCAGCAAGCACGGGCCGTGGCTTCACCGGGCACCGAGATTGTCGGGCTCACCCCGTACTTCGGCGCAGAATCGGTGGAAGGCAACTTTGAAAGTTATCTGGCAGCCATCGCCGTGATGGATCGGGTAATGGCCTACGACCAGCCCTTTGATGCGGTGATCCAGGCCGGTTATGGCGAGCATGGCCGTGAAGGGTTGCAGGAATTGCTCAACGTGCCGGTGGTGGATATCACCGAAGCGGCGGCCAGCACCGCGATGTTCCTGGGGCACGCCTACTCGGTGGTGACCACCCTGGACCGCACGGTGCCGCTGATTGAAGACCGGCTGAAACTCGCCGGCCTCTACCAGCGTTGCGCTTCGGTGCGTGCCAGCGGCATGGCGGTGCTGGAGCTGGAAGAAGACCCGCTGGGCGCCATGGAAGCCATCGTGCACCAGGCGGAACTGGCCATTCGCGACGACAAGGCCGAAGTGATCTGCCTGGGCTGCGGCGGCATGGCCGGGCTGGACGAGCAGATTCGCCAGCGCACCGGGGTGCCGGTGGTGGACGGGGTAACGGCGGCGGTGATGGTGGCCGAGTCGTTGGTGCGGTTGGGGTTGTCGACCTCGAAGGTCAGAACTTATGCGACACCGCGGCCGAAGAAGGTCATCGGCTGGCCGGGCAAGTTCGGGCGGTAGACCGATGCGCCTGCATCGCGGGCAAGCCCGGCTCCCACATTGGATTGCGATCACTGTGGGAGCCGGGCTTGCCCGCGATGGCCACGACTCGATGCAAGGCCCTGCTCAGATAGCACTGAACCGTTGAGCCAGTTTCTGCTCGGCGAACTGCTCAATAATGAAATCCACAAACGCCCGCGTCTTGCCCGGCAGCAATTTATGCTCGGCGTAGTAGATGGAAATATTGCCGTCGTCCACATACCAATCGGGTAACACTCGCACCAACGCACCGCTGTCCAGGAACGGCACCGCCATCGGCATGCTCACCAGCGCGATGCCAAGGCCCTGGGCACTGGCGCAGCAAGCGGCTTCGGAGTCGCTCATGGTCATCGCCGGTTTCAGCACTAAAGGGCTGTGCTCGCGCTCACGATGGGTCAGTTGCCATGAACGCACACGGCCTGTCTGCGGCGAGCGGATCAAGATGCCAAGGCAGTGGGACAGGTCATCGGGCGCCAGCACCAGCGAGCACCGCGCCAGGTAATCCGGCGACGCCACCAGCACCCGGTGCGCCGGGGTCAACTTGCGCGCCACCACGCCTTGGGGCAGCTCAAACCCGCCGCCAATGGCCGCATCGAAGCCTTGCCCGATCAGGTCGACCTGGCGGTTATCGAAATGCCAGTCCGGGCTGATATCCGGATAGCGCCGCATAAATTCGCCCAGCAACGGCACCACGTACCGGTTACCGAACACTGGCCCCATGCTGACCTTGAGCGTGCCCACCGGCCGCCCTTCGGCACTGGCCAGGTTGGCGACCGCATTCTGAATGGTGGTGAGGCTGCCGCTGACTTCCGCCAGGAACATCTTGCCGGCTTCGGTCAGCGCCAGACGCCGAGTGCTGCGCTGGAACAGCCGCACACCGAGGCGCGCCTCCAACTTGGCAACGCTTTTACCCACCGCAGCCGGGGTCAGGCTCAGGTGCCGAGCAGCCTCGGCAAAGCTGCCACCCTCGGCGCTGCGCACAAAGCATTCGATACTGCCAAAGCTTTCCATATCGCCACACTCTAAACTTTTGGTTTACACAGACTATAGCAACCACGGGCTACCGAGCAGCGCGGGTGAGGTCGATACTCGCTCCATCAACTACCTCGGAGATCGACATGACCACACACAACCTCACCGGCAAAGTCGCCTTGATTCAAGGCGGTTCCCGCGGCATCGGCGCCGCCATCGTCAAGCGCCTCGCCGCCCAGGGGGCAGCGGTTGCCTTTACCTACGTCAGCTCGGCCGCCAAGGCCCAAGCGTTGCAGAACGAGGTGATCAGCGCAGGGGGTCAGGCTCTGGCGATTCACGCCGACAGCGCCGATGCCACGGCGATTCGCGCGGCGGTCAACGCCACGGTCAAGGCGTTTGGACGCCTGGATATCCTGGTGAATAACGCCGGCGTGCTGGCCATCGCGCCGCTGGAAGACTTCAAGCTGGAAGACTTCGACCAGACCCTGGCGATCAACGTACGCAGCGTGTTTATCGCCACCCAGGAAGCCGCCAAACACATGGGTGAAGGCGGCCGCGTGATCAATATCGGCAGCACCAACGCCGAACGCATGCCCTTTGGCGGTGGCGGGCCCTACGCCATGAGCAAGGCGGCGCTGGTGGGGTTGACCAAGGGATTGGCGCGGGACCTGGGGCCACGGGGCATTACCATCAACAACGTGCAGCCTGGGCCGGTGGACACCGATATGAACCCGGCGAACAGTGATTTTGCCGAAAGTCTGATCGGGTTGATGGCGGTGGGACGGTATGGGCATGTGGAGGAGATTGCCAGTTTTGTGGCCTATCTGGCCGGGCCGGAAGCCGGCTATATCACGGGCGCCAGCCTGACCATCGATGGTGGTTTCAGCGCCTGATTTTGCAAAACCGCAAACCAAATGTGGGAGCGGGCTTGCTCGCGAATACGGTGAGTCAGTTGATAAATCTACTGACTGACACCCTGCATTCGCGAGCAAGCCAGCTCCCACATTTTTGACCGCGCGGGGTCAGGCCATGGGGGGCAAGCCGTAGGCGGCCAAATCAAAGTCGGCGAGCTTGCAAATAATCTGGTCAGCATGCTGGTACTTGCTGTCAGCCATCGCCTCATCGGGCACCGCAATAGCGGTCATGTGCGCAGCCTTCGCGGCCGTCACGCCGAACGGCGAATCTTCGAACACCAGACAATCCTCAGGCGCTACACCCAACCGGCGCGCTGCGGTAAGGAAGATATCCGGCGCGGGCTTGGCAGCACCGACTTCCGGGTCGTCAGCGGTGACGATGGTGTCGAACAGGCCAAACCATTCACGGTGCAGGGTGGTCTTGTGGCCAAACGAATTACGCGATGAACTGGTGCCCACCGCAATCGGAATATTGTGCGCCTTCAAGTGCCGCACCAACGCCTCGGCACCGGGCATGCCCAAGGCCTTGGGAAAGCGCTCGCTCATCAGCGGTTCGCGTATTTCCAGAAACTCGGCGGGCGTGATCGGCAGGTCCAGCGCCTTGACCACGTAATCGGCCAAATCCTGGGCACCCCGCCCGATGATGTGTTGCTTGATGCCCCAGTCGTAGGTACGGCCATAGCGTTCGGCAATGATCTGCGTGACTTCGGTGTAGATGCCTTCGGTATCCAGCAACAACCCGTCCATATCGAAAATCACGGCTTTGATCGGGACAGCGGTACGCGGTGCATTCATCACGACACAACCCTGGGGCAAGGACTAAATGGATTCAGCACAATAACGGCCACGCTAACCGGCGAGCAACCCTTTAGACTGTTTGCCCCTCTTTTCGACGTGCTCCCAATGCTCTACCGACTCGCCGCCGACGGCCTCGTGCTGTTTCACCTGACCTTCATCCTGTTCGTGCTGTTCGGCGGCCTGCTCGCCCTGAAATGGCCCAGGGTGATGTGGCTGCACTTGCCCGCCGTGGCCTGGGGCATTGCGGTAGAGGTACTGCACCTGCCCTGCCCGCTTACCCGTTGGGAAAACCTGTTTCGCCACTTGGCTGGCCAAGACGGTTATGGCGGCGGGTTTATCGAGCACTACATCCTGACGCTGATCTACCCCGCCGGGCTGACGGCGAATATTCAACTGGTGCTGGGGGCGGTGGTGATATTGATCAACGTTGTGGTGTATGGGCGGTTGATCCGGCGTTGGCTGGCACGCAGAAGCGCATGACCTTCGGATCCGAACTTGCTCGCCTGGGCGCACGCACAAGCCTGAACATGAAACCTGGGCAGATTGTTTTCAATCTGCCCGCCGAGCGCTTAAAGTGTCGCCCCCTCGGGAATTGAATCTCGAGGTTGAGTCCATGGAGTTTCAAGTGAAATACGTCAGTAAAGCAGTTGCAGCAGCAGTTCTCGGTTTCACCCTGGCAGGTTGCACCGGCACCGCCATGAAAACCCAGCAATACGACGCCAGCCAATACACCGTCCTCGGTCACAGCGAAGCCAGCGCCACCGGCATCATGCTGCTGGGCGTCATCCCGATCGGCCAGAACAACCGCTTCGTGCGCGCCCAGGATGCGGCCATCAAGGCCAAGGGCGGCGACGCGCTGATCAACACACAAGTGCAGGAAAAGTGGTTCTGGGCTTGGGTATTGAACGGCTATACCACCAAAATCTCCGGTGATGTGATCAAGCTGAAAACCGCGCAGTAAGTATGAAACTGCCAGGGCGCTGACCCCGGCAAGCGACGTATCATGGGCCTGACTTTCGAGGATGGCCCATGAACCTCAGCATCATTTACGCCCTCGCGGCCGCCGCCCTGTTCGGCGCCAGCACCCCGCTCGCCAAAAGTCTTGGCCTGGGCCTCTCGCCCATCCTGCTCGCCGGCCTGCTCTACCTCGGCAGCGGCATTGGCCTTGCCGGTGTGCGCTTGATCCGTGATCGCGGCTGGAAACCTACCGGGCTAACCCCATCGGAATGGCCCTGGCTACTTGGCGCCATCGCCTTCGGCGGCCTCCTCGGCCCCGTTGCACTGATGTTCGGCCTGACCCGCACCACCAGCGCCAGCGCCTCCCTGATGCTCAACCTTGAATCGGTACTCACCGCCGTGATCGCCTGGGTCGTGTTCCGCGAAAACGCCGACCGACGCATCGTCCTCGGCATGCTTGCCATTGTGCTGGGCGGCGTGGTGTTGCCAGGGTCCGGTGCCGACGGCAGCCGCCAGGACTGGGCCGGACCGCTTGCCGTTGCGCTAGCGTGTTTGTGCTGGGGGATCGATAACAACCTCACGCGCAAAGTGTCCGCGTCTGACGCGTTGTTTATCGCAAGTGCCAAAGGCTTGATTGCGGGGCTGGTCAATTGCAGCCTGGCACTTTACCTCGGGGCGCAGATTCCCGGCATGGCGCAACTGGCGCCGATTCTACTGGTAGGTTTCCTCGGCTATGGCATCAGCCTGGTGATGTTCGTGCTGGCGCTACGCGGGCTGGGCAGCGCGCGCACCGGCGCTTACTTCTCCACGGCACCCTTTCTCGGTGCCGCAGTGGCGTTGCTGGTATTTGACGAGTCGGTGACCGCGGCCTTCTGGATTGCCTCGGCGCTGATGGCCGTGGGCGTGTGGCTGCACCTGACGGAACGGCATGCCCATGAGCATGTGCATGAGGCAACGGAACATGGGCATTGGCATGTGCATGATGAACATCACCAGCATGAGCATGGGTTTGAGTGGGACTCGAAGGTGCCTCATAGCCATGTGCATGCACATGGAGTGATGAGGCATAGCCATGCGCACTTTCCGGATGTGCATCATCGGCATAGGCATTGAGGGCGGACTTAGGCATAGGGTGTGGGTGGCTTTCGGCAACGTCCTACACGTCACTCAGAAGCGATGGGCTGCCGTTTTAAAATCGCCACACCTATAGTCTGACGGTCGCTCACATAGCGAACGGGTTTGGCGACCCGATGATAAATCGATAGATGCCTCTCGGGATTTGCGGGATGCTTCTGCGCGCAATAAGCTGCTCGACGGTAGCTGTGCGCGGGAGACCTTCGGGTCTGCCGGTTTTTCCGATTGTCCCGGTTCGCCAACCTGCGTACAGCTGCCACCCTTTTGTTTGGCGACAAATGTGTGGTTGCTCTCCTTTGACAACCGGAGTTCAACATATGAACCAATACATCGCCCTTACCAGCAACGACAGCGCCACCCCTGCCCTTTTTGTCGACACCACCGTGCCGCTGGGAATACTCCTCGATGCTGCGACCTATCGGCTTCGTGCTGTTACTCAAGTCCTTGAGAATCTTGCGCTACGTAGTGAGATCAACAGTGATGCGGTGGTGCTGAGTGACTTGGCATTGCTCTGCTCCATTCCGCTGCGGGACGGATGCGATTTACTTGATGTCATGGGGCGACGGCTAGACGTGTCCTGCGCATGATTTAAGAGCAGTAGGTTTTCAACTTAAAAATTACGAAACCCCAGGTTTCTTTCGAAACCTGGGATTTTGTTTGCTTCGAACGTGGTGAAATGAAAATTAAATAAATCTGTCCCCTTTTTCCCCAGCTTGAAAACAGAATGGATACCGACCGTGGGCTATCGAACTGCGCGGGAAGCACAGCGCGATATCAGCCATTTTTTGATGCATCGCTACAACTGGATTAGGCCTCATCAATTCAACGATGGGTTGGCTCCAGCGCGGGCCAAGGAAAAACTTAACGTCGTGTCCGGGATTAGTTGACCACTACACAGACGCAAGGGTGAGAGATGAATGGGAAAAGTGGAGTCGCTGGTAGCCTGTTCGTGCTGCTCACCACTTGCCAAAGCCAGCCTGTCGAGCGGGCGCCGCCTGAGGACACCATCGAAACGCGAATTTTTGATATGGAGTGCGACTGGATAAAACCGATCTACCTGCACAAGATCAATAGCCTATCTGATGCCACCGTAAAAGCTCTTCTTCCGTACAACCGGGCTAGGGAGAAAAACTACCACTGATCCCCTCTGAACTAAAGGAATCGGGTGTGATGGCAGCAGCCCGTGGAAGATTCCATCCGATGGCACCAGGATCTACGCGATTTGAGCCTCACGAACCAACAGATCGCCAGGCTGACAATCCAGATAGTCACAGATCGCATCAAGGGTAGCCAGACGTATGCCTTTGACCTTCCCCTGCTTGAGCAAGGAAAGGTTGGCTTCAGTGATTCCGATGGCGACGGCGAGGTCTTTGGATTTGACTTTGCGTAATGCAAGCATCACGTCAAGTTGAATGACAATTGGCATATAGATCTCAAACAAACGAACGACTTTCTGAGTCCAGATCACTGGCTTCGTGAAGTATACGCGCAATGACCGAGATGCAGGCTGCGAGGAACAGGGCAACAAAACTTGGCGCGGTAATGCTGAGCGTGATCAGACGCTCGCCGACAGGAGCGTAAATCGTCACCCACACACTGAGCATGGGCTCGCACAAGAAGTCCAATACGACCCAGATCGCCACTGCCCAGCCTACCTTACCCAGACGTGAAGCCGCGTCACTGGAAAAATACTCACCACGCGCATAGCTCTGAAACAACCGGCGTAAGTGATTCAAACCAAATGCCAGTGCCATCAATGGCACGCTCGACAGCACGATCCCCCCCAGTGTTTGCCACCACAGGAGCGATACCGGTTGATCGGCGGCGACCATCAGCAGCCGATCAACCAACAGCCGCTCAGTGAGCCCAAAGCCCAAGCCATACGTTGTGCCCAGGTTGGGATAAAGCCATACGGCGGTATTGAGCAATAACATGCTGATGATAAGCGACAGGGTGGCAGTCGCCATGCGCTGGCTGATTTGAACAAGGTGAATGGAAGTCATGTGAAGCTCCATAGTGTTGAGGTAGTAAAACCCTAACAACAATATTATTGCAAAACAATAATTAATTAATGAAAAAAGATAATAAATTGATCAGAACTAATAATTTTTTCCAAAACCTCTCTGAATAGCGCCTATTTTGCGGTCGGTAATACCCCGATTTCAGACACACCGAAGAGCCCCCGCTTAACGGCGATCTGGAAAAGGTCAGGCTAGAAATGGAAAAGCGGCTGAAGAAGGTGAAGGCGATGAACGCCATCACTGCTCTGAGCTATGCACTGACCAACGAGAACTAAGAGCCATCACCCGGACAGGAGTCGGGCATGCGCGCACAGGGCTATCCTCACATTCAAGACGTGGTATACCGATGCATCCCACTCCACTGGCAGAACCGACAGCTAAAAATATGGTTAACGCGGGGATAACGCTTGGGACAGAAAGAAGAGATGACTGAAACACCTCAAGACACGGACATTGCTGCGAAATCCACATGGGGGAACAAATGGGGTAACAAAACAACCAGATACAAAAAAGCCCCGTAAAAACGGGGCTTTTTAGTAGAATTTGGCGGTGAAGGAGAGATTCGAACTCTCGATACAATTTCTTGTATACACACTTTCCAGGCGTGCTCCTTAAGCCACTCGGACACTTCACCGTATCTCGTCAAACCAGTTCAGTCTGTCGAGGCGCGCTAATGTAGTCGAAAGCCTTTCTGATGGCAAAGGTTTTTTTCAGAATTTTCATGCGGTTAGACCGTTATGCCATTCACCGTCCGGCAAGGGGTGGTGATTGTGCCATTCTCAGGCATCGGCGGCACGCGTCTGGAGTGCTTGCTGCGCCCTGCTCCGGGGCGTCTACCCTTGGGGATGCAGGAAAAGCCTGACTGGGTAGTCAGTCACGGCGCTTTACCCGCACGGGCGTGGTGAGTAACGTCTGCGCATCTATCTCTATAACAAGCCCTACAAGGAACCGCGTCATGAGTGAGTTGATTGCCTACCACTTCGAAGACGGTATCGCGACCCTGACCCTGAGCAACGGCAAGGTGAATGCCATTTCTCCGGCGGTGGTCAGTGAGTTTAATGCGGCGCTGGATCAGGCCGAGAAGGATCGGGCGGTGGTGATCATCACGGGCACGCCGGGGATTTTGTCGGGTGGTTATGATTTGAAGGTGATGACGGCCGGCCCTAAAGAGGCGATCAGCCTGGTGACCTCGGGTTCGACCCTGGCGCGGCGGATGTTGGCGCATCCGTTCCCGGTGATTGTGGCCTGCCCTGGGCATGCGGTGGCCAAGGGCGCGTTCCTGTTATTGTCGGCCGATTATCGGATTGGCGTCGAAGGCCCGTTCAGCATTGGCCTGAATGAAGTGGCGATTGGCATGACCATGCACCACGCCGGTATCGAGTTGGCGCGGGATCGCCTGCGTAAGTCGGCGTTTCAGCGTTCGGTGATCAATGCCGAAATGTTTGATCCGCAAGGCGCCTTGCACGCCGGTTTCCTCGACAAGGTGGTGGCACCCGAAGAACTGCACGCTGCAGCACTGGAAGCAGCGCGGCAGCTGAAGAAGATCAATATGAACGCGCACAAACACACTAAGTTGAAAGTACGCCGCGCGCTGCTCGAAGCCCTGGATGATGCAATCATCCAGGATCAGGGCCATAGCCTGAGCTAAGTCCTACCCCTGCTGCGCCAGAGCCCGACCTTGAGTCGGGCTTTTTCTTACCTATAAATGTGAAACGTCCGTAGCCGCTCTAGCTAGCCGTTATCGGCCCATGTGGAAACATGCGCTTAAACATCGGCTATCTCCTACGTCTGTAGGGGCAATTGCCGAATACAGTGCACATCCGTACACTGCGCCACCTTTTGTCCCGATGGGCCGTGTCGATGCTTTTTCTGTTGCGTATGTTGTTGATGAGCCTGCATTTTATGATCGCTGGCGTGCTGGGTGTGCTGGTCGGTGTGTGCCGGCCGTTCAACCCGGACAACAGCCGTCTCTGCGCTCGCCTCTATGCGTTGCCGGCCATGCGGATCTTGGGCTTGAACGTGAAGACCGACGTCGACTCGCTGCGCGACAAGCCCGGTACCTGCGTGGTGATCGCCAACCATCAGTCCAATTACGATTTGTTTGTGTTCGGCAATGTAGTGCCCCACCGCACGGTCTGCATCGCCAAGAAAAGCCTGAAATGGGTACCACTGTTCGGCCAGTTGTTCTGGCTGGCGGGCAATGTGCTGATCGACCGCGGCAATGCGCACAAGGCCCGGCGTGCGATGCTGACGACCACGCATACCTTGCAGCATGAGGACACGTCAATCTGGGTGTTCCCGGAAGGTACGCGCAACCTGGGCAAAGGGTTGTTGCCGTTCAAGAAAGGCGCGTTCCATATGGCGATTGCGGCCGGTGTGCCTATCGTGCAGGTGTGTGTCAGCAATTACGTGACGCAGATGAAGCTCAATCGTTGGGACAGCGGCAGTGTGCTGATACGCTCGTTGCCGCCGATTCCTACCTGTGGGTTGACGGTGGATGACATCCCTCAGTTGCTGCTGACGTGTCAGACGCAGATGGATGAATGCATTGCACAGATGGACCGCGAACTGCAACGCGCGTAGGCGCACGCTTAGGGTGACGCGGAGCGTCACGGGCGGCATTCCCACGCAGAGCGTGGGAACGATCAGTGATATCAGCCAGCAACAACGGAACGCCATTCAGGCTAAGCTGCCCAACATCTGTCCTCTTGATAAGAAGTGATCAGCACCATGGGTAGAGTTGTTGCGGCTGCCGTCTACAGCGCCGGTAAGAAAGTCTCGGATATCACTCTCGATGAAGGCGCGGCCTGGGCCGCCAAACCTGGGCACTTTGTGTGGATCGGCCTGGAAGAACCCAGCGCCCAGGAATTGAACAACCTGCAACGCCAGTTCAACCTGCACGAACTGGCGATCGAAGACGCCATGGAAAAACACAGCCGCCCGAAGCTGGAAACCTTCGGCGACGCGCTGTTTATCGTCACCTACTCACCGGTGCGCGAGAACGGCAAGCTGGAGTTTATCGAAACCCATATTTTTGCCGGCAACGGCTACATCATAACCGCACGCAACGGTCACTCGGCGTCCTACGGCTTTGTGCGCCAACGCTGTGAGGCGCGCCCGTTGTTGCTGGAGCATGGGGAAGATTTCGTACTCTATGCGCTGCTGGATTTTGTCACCGAAAACTATCAGCCGGTGAGCGAGGCGATCCACGCCGAAATCGATGAGCTGGAGCGTAACGTGCTGTGCAGTTCGCTCAACGAGCGTGATATCCAGCATCTCCACGGCCTGCGCCGCGACGTGTTGCGGCTCAAGCGGCATGTGGCGCCGATGGTGGAAATCAGCCAGGAGCTGCAGAAGCTGAGCTTCCCGTTTATCGACAAGAACATGCGCCCGTATTTCCGTGACGTGCAAATCCACGTGACGCGGCAAATGGAAGACCTCACCACCCTGCGCGACATTGCCAGCCAGACCATCGAGATCGGTGTGTTGCTGGAGGCGTCACGCCAGAGCGTGGTGCAGCGCAAGTTCGCGGCGTGGGCGGCGATCCTGGCGTTCCCCACGGCGGTGGCAGGGATTTATGGGATGAACTTTCAGAACATGCCCGAGCTGCAATGGCACTACGGCTATTTTGGGGTGCTCGGGTTTATTACCTTGGGCTGTACCGGTTTATGGGCAAGTTTCAAGCGTTCGGGCTGGCTTTAAGCCTTGGCTTCAGGCTGATGCGCAACGAAGCGCATCATCCATTCCGCCACGGTGACGCCATGGTGGTCGCGATCCAGGCTGGCCACGCCGTTGCTGTAGACCTTTTCACCCAGGGTTGTCTGAAGTATTTCCAGCAACTCACGGGAATAGTCGTGAACAAACTCCGGATGGCCCTGGAAGCACAGCACCTGGTCGCCGATGTGATACGCGGCAAACGGGCAGAATTCGCTGGAAGCGATCACGGTGGCGTTTTCCGGCAAAGTGGTGACTTGATCCTGGTGGCTGATCAATAGCGTCAGTTCCGGCACCTCAGGACTCATCCATGGCGTCTTCGCATCCAGCTTGTAGGCGTGGGTGCCCATCCCCCAGCCCTGACTGGCGCGTTCGGCCTTGCCGCCCAGCAGCAGCGCGAGTAACTGATGGCCGAAGCACACGCCCAGCAGCTTGTCGCCGCGCTCATAACGCGTGAGCAGGTAGGTCTTGAGCGTCTGGATCCAGGGGTCGGTACCGAAGGAATCGGCCTTGCTGCCGGTGATCAGGTACGCGTCAAACACCTCGTCG
The DNA here is from genome assembly GCF_021609665.1 of Pseudomonas sp. PA-1-3F. Classification (NCBI taxonomy): domain Bacteria; kingdom Pseudomonadati; phylum Pseudomonadota; class Gammaproteobacteria; order Pseudomonadales; family Pseudomonadaceae; genus Pseudomonas; species Pseudomonas sp. PA-1-3F. The sequence goes on from NZ_WJZD01000018.1 coordinate 17,712, forward strand.
TCCGGCGGGTATTCGCCCTGCACCACGTTGTAGACGACAAACTCGGCGGCAATCGGTTGCTTGGCGAACAGGCGTTTGAACATCTGCCCATAGCCTTGGTACTCATCGATCAAAGCGGGACGCAGAATATCGGTTTCCAGGATGCAGACGCGTAGCGACATAAAAAATACCTGACACGGCGATGGGAATATTGCACACCCCAGAGCCTGCCTTGAAATACACCCCCAAAGCAAGCCCTCAATGGGCACCCACACTCACTGTAGGAGCGAGCTTGCTCGCGAAGAACGTCAACGATAACGCAGGTATCCTGGATAAAAGCGTTGCCTGTGCGTTTTTCGCGAGCAAGCTCGCTCCTACAGTGAAACGTCTAAAACCGCTCGCCTTTTGCGGCTTTTTCCAACAACAACGCCGGCGGCGAGAAGCGCTCCCCATACTGCTCTGCCAGGTAGCGGGCGCGGGCGATGAAGTCGTTCAGCCCGTACTGGTTGATAAACTGCAACGCGCCGCCACTCCACGCGGCAAAGCCGATGCCGAAGATTGAACCAACGTTGGCATCCGCCGTGGACATCAACACGCCCTCCTCCACACAGCGCACGGTTTCGATGGCTTGGATAAACAACAAGCGGTCGCGCACGTCCTGGGGTGAGATTTGCTCGTCGGGCTGTTCAAACCGGGTTTTCAGCTCAGGCCACAGGTGCTTCTGGCCGCCTGCGGGATAGTCGTAAAAACCACCGCCGGCCGCCTTGCCTGTGCGCTTGTATTCGTTCACCAACAGATCAATCACCGCCGTCGCCGGGTGGTTCGGCATAGCCTTGCCTTCGGCCTGCAGGTCCTTGGCCGTTTGCTGTCGGATATGGCTCATCAGGCTGAGGGACACTTCATCGGACACCGCCAACGGCCCCACCGGCATGCCGGCCTTGCGCGCTTCGGTCTCGACCATCGGCGCGGCCACGCCTTCGCCGAGCATGGCGATGCCTTCGTTGGTAAAGGTGCCGAATACCCGCGAGGTGAAAAAGCCGCGACTGTCGTTGACCACAATCGGGGTTTTCTTGATTTGCAGGACGAAGTCAAACCCTCGGGCCAGGGTTTCGTCGCTGGTGCGCGCCCCCTTGATGATTTCCACCAGGGCCATCTTGTCCACGGGGCTGAAGAAGTGCAGGCCGATGAACCTGGCTTGATCGGGCACCGCCGTGGCCAGGCCGCTGATGGGCAAGGTGGAGGTGTTGGAGGCGATCACCGCGTCGGCCCCCACCACGCTTTGCGCCGCAGCCGAAACCTTGGCCTTGAGTGCGCGGTCTTCGGATACGGCCTCGATGATCAGGTCGCAGCCGGCCAGGTCGGCGTCATCCTGCGTAGGATGAATGCGCGCCAGGATGGTTTCGCGCTGTTCGGCGGTCAATTGCCCACGGCTGACTTTCTTGTCCAGCAATGCGGCCGAATGAGCTTTGCCTTTTTCGGCGGCGGCCAGGGTGATGTCTTTGAGCACCACCTCGATACCCGCACAGGCACTGACATAGGCGATGCCCGCGCCCATCATCCCGGCGCCGAGCACGCCGACTTTGCGCGTTACATAAGGCGCAAAACCCTGCGGTCGCGAGCTGCCGGCATTGATTTGATTGAGCTGGAACCAGAAGGTGCCGATCATGTTCTTCGCTACTTGCCCGGTCACCAGTTCGGTGAAGTAACGGGTTTCGATCAGGTGCGCGGTGTCGAAGTCCACTTGGGCGCCCTCGACTGCAGCACAGAGGATTTTCTCCGGCGCGGGGAAGCAGCCCTGGGTCTTGCTACGCAAGATCGACGGCGCAATGGCGAGCATCTGCGCGACTTTAGGGTGGGACGGCGTGCCGCCGGGAATCGCGTAGCCCTTGTTGTCCCAGGGTTGCCTGACCTGCGGATTAGCCAGAATCCAGGCACGGGCTTGGGCCAGCAATGCCTCGCGATCCGCCGCCAACTCATCAATCAAGCCCGCTTGCAGGGCCTGGGCGGGCCGCACCTTTTTGCCTTCGAGCAAATACGGCAAGGCTTTTTCCAGGCCAAGCATGCGCACCATACGCACCACGCCGCCGCCCCCGGGCAACAGGCCGAGGGTGACTTCCGGCAAACCCAACTGCACGGACTTGTCGTCCAGCGCGACCCGGTGATGGCAGGCCAGACAAATTTCCCAACCACCGCCCAGGGCCGCGCCATTGATTGCGGCCACCACCGGTTTGCCGAGGGTTTCCAGGCGGCGTAATTGCGTTTTCAATACCAAGACACTGTCGTAGAACGACTTGGCATGGGCTTTATCGACCTTGACCAGCTCATTGAGGTCGCCCCCGGCAAAAAAGGTTTTCTTGGCCGAGGTGATCACCACCCCGGCGATCTCGTCCTTTTCCGCTTCCAGGCGCGCGAGGGTGGCCGCCATGGCTTCACGGTAGGCGGCGTTCATGGTGTTGGCGCTCTGGCCGGGCATGTCCAGGGTCAGTACCACGATCTGGTCCTGGCCTTTTTCGTAACGAATGGCATCGGTCATGACAAATTCCTTAGGCTCAGAGACGTTCGATAATGGTGGCGATCCCCATGCCACCGCCGACACACAAGGTGGCCAGGCCGTAGCGTTGCTGGCGCACCTCGAGCTCGTCGAGCAAGGTGCCGAGAATCGCGCAGCCGGTGGCGCCCAAGGGATGGCCCATGGCGATGGAGCCGCCGTTGACATTGACCCGTGCGGTGTCGATGCCCATGTCCTTGATGAACTTGAGCACCACCGAAGCAAAGGCTTCGTTGACTTCGAACAGGTCGATGTCTTCAATCCGCAGGCCGGCTTTGGCCAGCGCCTTGCGAGTGGCCGGCGCGGGGCCTGTAAGCATGATGGTCGGGTCGGTGCTGGTCACCGCCGTGGCAACAATGCGCGCCCGCGGTTGCAGGCCCAACTCGCGGCCTTTGGCCTCGGAACCGATCAACATCAGCGCGGCGCCATCCACGATCCCAGAGCTGTTGCCCGGCGTATGCACATGGTGGATGCGCTCCACGTGGCTATAGACCCGCAACGCGGTGGCGTCAAAGCCCATCTGGCCCATCATTTCGAAGCTGGGCTTGAGCTTGCCCAAGCCCTCGAGTGTTGAGTCGCCGCGGATAAATTCGTCATGGTCCAGCAGCACGATGCCGTTCTGGTCGTGCACCGCGATGAGCGACTTATTGAAAGAACCGTCTGCCCGCGCCCTGGCGGCTTTCTGCTGGGACTGCAGGGCAAAGGTGTCGACATCCTGGCGCGTAAAGCCTTCCAGGGTGGCGATCAGGTCGGCGCCAATGCCTTGGGGCGTGAAGTGGCTGTGCATATTGGTTTGCGGGTCGAGCACCCAGGCGCCGCCATCGCTGCCCATGGGCACGCGGGACATGGACTCGACGCCGCCAACAACCACCAGGTCTTCGAAGCCGGAACGCACCTTCATCGCCCCCAGGTTCACCGCCTCCAGGCCCGACGCGCAGAAGCGATTGACCTGCACACCGGCAACACTGACATCCCAGTCGGCCACCAGCGCGGCGGTCTTGGCGATATCGGCGCCCTGGTCGCCCACGGGGGTGACGCAGCCAAGGACGATGTCATCCACTTGGCGGGTGTCGAGGTCGCTGCGCTGCGCCAGCGCCGTGAGCAAGCCGGCCACCAGGTTTACCGGCTTGACGCTGTGCAGGGCACCGTCGGCCTTGCCTTTTCCCCGGGGCGTGCGTATCGCATCAAAGATCAAAGCTTGGGTCATGACATCCTCGAACCACTATGGGTGTGTGCCCCTACCTTAGGCCCGATTGACACGGTTTCAATGACGGATGCGCTCATTGCTTTTGACCCCCTCGCTCGGACGAACGGTAGGTACCTACGGGAAATGCCTGATTAATCGTTTTAGCTGTCTAGCCCTAGGGCTGGCGCCAAGGTGGCAATAAGCCTCATGCCGTTTTTAGCGCAAATACTTCTTAGCTGATATGAAATGAGTCTAAGCCAGAAAGAACGGGCGCTCTAAGGTTGAATCTGTAAGACGCTGCTGCCGGGTTTTGCTGGAGCAGCTGTAAGAAAAGTGCAACGTCACCTCGCGATACTGACTTCAACGGCACGCATTTGACGCTCAGGAATAACAACAAAAGAAAAGGCAGTCAGCCATGTTCAAACAATCGAAAGTACGTCAGGCGGGACTTATCCTGTTCGCCACCACCTTGATTCTGATCTTGCCCAATTTAACCAAGGTTATTGGGTGACACTCCCAGCTTCCGTGCACACACCGCACCAGGCCTGCAGCTTTTGGCAGCACCTGCCAGGACATTGCGCTTAGCGCTCCTGTTGCAGGGGCTGTCTTTTTACCTGCCGTTTTCCGTTATCGTGTGCGCCCTCACTCTCTCGCAACGGGCCTGTGCCTTGAAACCGATCCTCGCCCTTTTTGCCCTGCTGCTGAGCCTGCCTGCGGCGGCGGCACAGTTGACCATCGAGTTGGACCACACCCACAACACCTGGGAGACCGCCGAGCTGCTCAAGCACCCTGACGCTCAAACGGTGCAGATCGTTGATGATGTGTCCTACAAGCGCAACATGACCTATCGTGCGGTGCCCCTCGCGGTGCTCTTGCCGGGCCTTAAATCTGCGAACCACCTGCAAGCCGTTGCCCTTGATGGTTTTGCCGCCGAACTTGCCGCCGCGCCGTTGCTGGAAAAAAACGGCGCCCGCGCCTGGCTGGCCGTGGAAGACCCGGCCCATCCATGGCCACCACTGGCACAGGGCAAGCCCAGCGCCGGACCGTTCTATCTGGTCTGGACCAACCCTCAAGCCGGACGTATCAGCCCGGAACAGTGGCCGTTCCAGGTCTCCAGGTTCAAACAGTTGCAGAAGGTTGGCGAGCGTTTCCCGGCGTTATTGCCCGACCCTAAGCTGGCGGCGAACGACCCGATCAACCAAGGCTTCGCGTTGTTCCAGAAGAACTGCCTGGCGTGCCATCGCCTCAATGGCGGCGGTGATGCCCAGATGGGGCCGGACTTGAATGTGCCCTACAACCCCACCGAGTATTTCAGCGGCGATTTTCTCAAGCGTTACATCCGCGACCCGCAAAGCCTGAGGCATTGGCCACAGGCGAAGATGCCGGCGTTTACAGCCAGTGTATTGCCAGACAATGAGTTGGACTTGCTGGTGGGGTATCTGCGGCATATGGCGGGCCGCAAGTTGTAGAGGCGAGCTTGCTCGCGAAAAGCCTGAGAGCACCGTCGATCGTTCCCACGCTCTGCGTGGTAACGCCTCTCGTGATGCTCTGCGTCACGCTATGGGACGCGGAGCGTCCTGGGCTGCATTCCCACGCAGAGCGTGCGAACGATCAAGCAAGCTTGCTCCGACAGTTATCGGTCATTGCTGCGGCGCCACGAATACCTTGGCGTGCATCTGCTCATGCCCACCGCCACGGCGCATGCCGCGTACCGGGCAGGCGTCGAGGTAGTCCAGGCCGACGGCCAGCTTCAAGTGCCGCTCCGGCCGCGCCAGTTGGTTGGTCACGTCAAAGCTGTACCAGGCGTCATCCAGCCAGGCTTCGGCCCAGGCATGGCTGGCCAGGTGCGCGCTGTCTTCGGTGTACAAATACCCCGACACATACCGCGCCGGGATCCCCAGGCTACGTGCGCAGGCCAGGAACGCATGGGTATGGTCCTGGCACACCCCAGCGGCCCCTGCGAAGGCTTGGGCGGCGCAGGTATCGACGTCAGTCGCGCCGGGGGTGTAGACCATGGTGTGGTTCAGCGCCTGCATCAAGTCGATAAGCGCCGTGCGGTCGCGACGCTGATGGCAGTTTTGCTCGGCAAACCCGCGCAGGGCGTCGTCGGGCTCGGTGAGGCGCGTGGAGCGCAGGAACGGAAAGGCAGACTGGCTTTCGTGTTCGGCCTCGCGCCATTCATCGATCTCCACCACGCCCCGAGCGCCAATGATGATGGCGTCATGGGGTTCGTCCAGCGTGAGCACATGCAATATGTTGCCGAAGGGGTCCACCTGCGCCCGCACCGGGCGCGGCAGGTCGAGTTGCCAGCTCAGCACGTGCTGGCGCTCGCTGTCATGGGGGGTCAGGCGCAGGTACTGGATGCTGGCGCGCACCTGGTCTTCGTAGTGGTAGGTGGTGTCGTGGCTGATGGAGAGTCTCATGCCGCCTCCAGGTAGGAACTGTAGATGGCGTCGCCCAACTGGCGGACCAAGGGGATAAAGTCGGTCAGCCAGGCATGCAGGCCTTCCTCGAGGATTTCGTCGATGGCCGTAAAGCGCAGGCGCGCATCCATCTCGGCGGCCAGGCGCTGGGCCGGGCGACCATTGAGGCCTGGCAGGCTCGCGAGGATCTGGTCGATCTCTTCGCTGCAAGCACGCAGCGAACGCGGCACATCCGCGCGTAAGAGCAGCAGTTCGGCCACTTGCCGAGCGCCCGGCGCATCGCGATAAATCTCGGTGTACGCCTCGAACGACGACAGAGCGCGCAGCAACGCACTCCATTGGTAATAAGCGTGAGCCGTACCATCGCTGACCGCCGCCGCCTGTTCGCCGGCCATTTCGTAGCGGGCATCCAGCAGGCGCAGGGTGTTATCGGCACGCTCAATAAAAGTGCCCAGGCGGATAAAGCGGAAGGCATCGTTGCGCATGATGGTGCCGTACGTGGCGCCCCGAAACAGATGGGAACGCTCCTTGACCCACTCACAAAACCGGCTCATGCCGTAATGGCTGAGCCCCTGCTGGGCGATATCGCGAATGTCCAGCCAGGTGGCGTTGATGTTTTCCCACATGTCGGCGGTGATCCGCCCACGTACCGCATGGGCGCTGGCCCGCGCCGCACCCAGACAGCTGTAGATGCTCGCCGGGTTGGCCGCGTCCAGGGCAAAAAAATGCAGCAACCGTTCAGCGTGCAGTGGGCCATGGCGCTCGTGGTAATCGTCCAGAGTGCCGGTGATCAACAGCGGCATGGCTAATTCATGCAGGCCATCGCCGCGCCCGTCCTGGGGCATCAGCGACAGCGAATAGCTGACATCGAGCATGCGTGCGAGGTTTTCGGCACGCTCCAGGTAGCGTGACATCCAGTACAAATCCGAGGCAGTTCTACTCAACATGGCATCAGTCCTCGACCACCCAGGTGTCTTTGGTTCCGCCGCCCTGGGACGAGTTGACCACCAACGAGCCTTCGCGCAGCGCCACACGGGTCAGGCCACCCGGCACCACGCGGGTGTCCTTGCCGGACAACACGAAGGGGCGCAGGTCGATATGGCGCGGGGCGATGCCGTTTTCGACAAAGGTCGGGCAGGTGGACAAGCACAGGGTCGGCTGCGCGATATAGGCGTGTGGCTTGGCCTTGATACGCGCCCGGAACGCTTCGATTTCTGCGGTTGTAGACGCCGGGCCAACCAGCATGCCGTAACCACCGGAGCCCTGGGTTTCCTTGACCACCAGGTCGGGCAGGTTGGCCAGTACGTGGGACAACTCGTCAGGCTTACGGCATTGAAAAGTCGGAACGTTCTGCAGGATCGGCTCTTCATCGAGGTAGAAGCGGATCATCTCGGTGACGAACGGGTAAACCGATTTGTCGTCCGCGACTCCGGTGCCAATGGCGTTGGCCAGCACCACATTGCCGCAACGGTAGGCGGCGAGCAGGCCGGGTACACCAAGCATCGAGTTGGGGTTGAATGCCAAGGGATCTAGAAATGCATCATCGAGGCGACGGTAGATCACATCGACAGCCTTGGGTCCATCGGTGGTGCGCATGAACACACGGTCATCGCGCACGAACAAATCCGCGCCTTCCACCAACTCCACACCCATTTCCCGAGCCAGGAAGGCATGTTCGAAGAATGCGCTGTTGAAACGCCCGGGCGTCAGTACTACCACACTGGGGTTATCCAGGGGGCTGGCGCTTTTGAGGGTGTCGAGCAGCAGGTTGGGGTAATGGTCGATGGGCGCGATGCGCTGGGCCGCGAACAACTCGGGGAACAGACGCATCATCATCTTGCGGTCTTCGAGCATGTAGCTGACACCGCTGGGCGTGCGCAGGTTGTCTTCGAGCACGTAGTACGTGCCGTCGCCATCGCGTACGAGGTCCACCCCCGAGATGTGCGAATAGATATCGCGATGCAAGTCCAGGCCCTGCATTGCCAGTTGGTATTGCTCGTTGGCCAATACCTGCTCGGCGGGGATGATGCCGGCCTTGATGATGCGTTGGTCGTGGTACAGGTCGGTGAGGAACAGGTTCAGCGCCTTGACCCGCTGGATGCAACCGCGTTCGACAACCCGCCATTCACTCGCCGGAATGCTGCGGGGGATGGTATCGAAGGGGATCAGACGCTCGGTGCCTTGTTCGTCCCCGTAGAGGGTGAAGGTGATGCCGGCGCGATGGAACAGCAAATCGGCTTCACGCCGGCGCTGGGCCAGCAGTTCGGCAGGGGTGTCGGCCAACCAACGGGCGAACTCGCGATAATGGGGGCGAACCTGCCCTGCCCCATCGTACATTTCATCGTAATAAGTGCGGATCATGCCGTACTCCTTGTCACCCGGACGCAAGAACCTTCGCAAGGCCCGTGCCAGCGGCATAAACACTTGATAATCAAACAGTTGCATAATCCGAGGGGATTTGCCGCACCGTCCTGGTGCGCGCAATTGCCTGGGCCACGCCGTACGCTCCGTTGCAATGCGGTGTTTGGCTATCAACAGCATAGTCAGAGTTGATTTCACTGCCCGCCTGCACATGCGGATAATCGCCCACATCGGTTGAACAGGACGTGTCCTACAGCCAAACCCTTTGCACATTCAGTAACGTATTGACTCGTGTACTGATGACTCCTCGGTCTTCCCTTTCCGCCACCCTATTCGGGTGGTTTTTTTTGCGCCTGAAACGGCAGTTTCCGTTGCGACGGTAGCCCAAACAAAATCGGCCGACCCAAAGGTCAGCCGATACGCTGTGCTGCTCATAAATACCAACTACATGGGTAACCCACGCACCTCCTGCTTGACGCCCCATCCTTCGATGATCCCTCCCAGGGGCTCGACCACCGCTTCAAAGTCTTGCTCGAAGTCTCCTATGCCGTCGTAGGTTGCGAACATGATTTTGCTCAGTTCCAGGTACCAGGCGCCATCGTCGCGCGCGCTGACCTGGGCGTTGAGGGACTCCCCACGAAATCGACCCGCAGCCCTGCGCGCCCGTTCCTCATCCGGGAAAATGGCGTAGAACTCGATGGGGTGAAAGCGCGAGAAATCAAAGCCGCCTTCTTTCATGCGGCGCAGTACGTTGGTGCTGATGTCTTCTTGATAGGCTGTGCTCATGAAACGTCCTCCTCACACCGATGGATAGACTTTCCGTGCTTCCTGAAGCCCCGCGCCCTGCTGGCGCGGGCACCACGGCATAACAACACCGCAGGAAAACAAGCATGTAGCTGACAAGACCAGACCTTAGCGATTCATTCGCTGATCTCGATTGCAGAGTAGCGTGAAGCTGTCACCACCACCAGAGGGGCTCGTGTGGCGCATGAAAAATGTTTAGACGGAGGGAGAAATATCGAGAATCTGGATACTGTTCTGGTCTTTGAGAATCTTGACCGTCGGCTCGGGTTTACGGCCTTCCAGGTCATTGAGATCGAGTTTGGCAGCAATCGGCACCAGCTTCGCACGAATCATATGCGCAGCATCTTCGAGGCTGGGCTTTTGTTCGCAGGTGAACTGCTGCACGGACGTTTCACCGTGATCATCAACGAAGGTAATTTGCCACGTTTGCATCGATGCCTCCTCGATAAAACCCATAGGTGGGCTTACAAGTATCTGGACCTTGGCGGCGCGCAAAACGTTCCGCTCAAGCCCGGAGGCACCGGATCAACTGCACTTATTTTTCAGCGTGTTCTTTCAAGGCTTTCAAGGTGTTGAACGGGGCGTCCACCACAAACTTGTTGGCCAGCCACGAAGGTACGCTGCCACCTGGCTCGGTGTGTACCTGGTAGGTGACTTCGGTCTGGTTATCGCCCTTTGGCACCAGTTTCCAGAAACCCTCCACCTGGGCGACCCGCACGTAGCCTTTTGCTTCGGGCTTGTAGGTCGGCACACCTTCCAGTTTGCGCGTGACGGTGCCGTCAGCGGATTTGGTGGTGGTGACGTGGATGTAAGAATCGCGGTCCGTCACGGGGAACGGGGCCTTGAACTGGGTGTAGGTCCAGGCCTCGTCGCCTTTCTTGTCGACGAGTTTCTGGGATTTGCATTCATGGATCCATGCGCAAGCACCGACCACATCTTCCTGCAGCGCCTGGACCTTGGCCAAAGGCGCCTTGATCACGGTCACGCCGCGATAGGCCTTGTACTTGGAACCGGCAATCTCGCTCAGGGACACCTTGATACCGTCTTCGTCCTTGGCGACTTGCCAATCCTCAGCCTGGGCAGTGGCCGCAAACAACAGCGTAAAACCGCACAGCACAGCCACTCGTTTCAGCGAACCCATCGTTGTATTCCTTATTGTTGAAGTTCCGATAGTAAAGCCCATCAAGCCGCCGTCATCTGCTCCCACCAGCCGATCAGCCGGATGGCATCGGCCTGGTCGTTGCCGCACACCTCAATATCGGCATGGAAATCACTGCACACGGCGGGCCGCTGCGGTTGACCGAACAACTGGCACAATTGTTCCACCGACAGGTGCACGCAACGAACGCCAGCGGGTTTGCCCTGGGGCATTCCGGGTAGTGGCGAACTGATGGAGGGGGCAATGCAGCAGGCGCCACAGCCTTCACGGCATTTCATGACCAGCAGGTCCTCGACGACTCAATAGGGATGGCCGGGCTAGAGTACGCCCTTAAACAGCCGTTTTAAAATGGCCCAACAGGAGTTTTTCGCACAAAACAAAAGTGACCGACCAGTCTGCGACAGATGGTCGGCAACCTGGGTCACCTGTGCTCAGAAAGTTTATTGCTTGAATTCGAAATCCAGCGCAGCGCCTTCAACATCACGGCGCTCTTCGTTACGCAGTTGCAGCTTCATCTCATTGCTGAGCAAGCGGCCGTTGATCTGGAACGCACTGTTGTCGGTGGGCTTTTCACCAAACATCGGCGGCAACAGAGGCACGCTCTTGGGCTTGGGCATGGTGCCAATGGGTTGCAAGTGCCTGACCATGTCCGAAGGCAGGGACAGGTCCAACTGTGCCGGTGGCAGTTTGGTCTGGGCGACCTCATGGGCCGACTTGGACTTGCTCGCCACGGGTGCACGCTTTTTGGTCGAAGCGGCTTTCTTTTGCGCGGCGGGGGCTTTTTTCGCAGGCGTTGGCTGCTTGGCTGAGGTCTTTTGCTCGGCACCGACAACAGGCTTGCCTTCAACCACCGGCGCTGCAGCCAGCACGCTACCGGCATTGCACAGGCTCAGCAGACCAAGCATCAACGTAACGCGAAAAATAGAAGTCATATCGCCAACAGCATTAACGGCAGAAGGCCATATGCTCGCTTGTTGTGCGCGGCATGACAAGGGCACAGATCAGTCTTGTCCCCTTTGCTCGCCTCAAAAACCCGCTGCGGCCTCCTGGCACAGCTGGCTGGCAAGCATTCCCAGGGTCATCAACGCCCTCTCCGCCTCGCGATTCCACGGCGTGCCGCAATTGAGGCGAATACAGTGGTTGAACTGTTCGGTATTACTGAAAATCAGCCCTGGCGCAATACTGATGCCTTGTTGCAGGGCACGCACATGCAGTTCCTGAGTATTGACCCGCCCCGGCAAACTGACCCACAAGATAAAGCCGCCGGTCGGGCGGGTCATCTGGGTGCCTTCGGGGAAATACTGCTGCACCGCCAATTGGAAGGCACTGAGGTTCTTGCGGTATTCCTGGCGGATGTAGCGCAAATGACGGTCGTAGCCACCGTTTTCCAGATAGGCCGCGACGCCCATCTGGGTGACGCTGCATGCCGAGTGCGTGCTGAACATCTGCAGGCGCTGGATTTCCTGCTGGTATTTGCCGGCAATCATCCAGCCAATGCGCACGCCTGGGGACAAGGTCTTGGAAAAGCTTGAGCAATAGATCACTCGGTCGAGGCGGTCGTAGGCCTTGAGGGCTTTGGTGCGGCCGAGTTCGAACATCAACTCGCCGTAAATATCATCTTCGACAATCTGGATATCGAAGTCCGACGCCAGGCGCAGCAACTGTTTCTGCCGCTCCTCTGGCATGGTGCCGCCCAGCGGGTTACTCAAGCGCGTGGTCAGCACCAGCGCTTTGATCGACCATTGGTTGGCGGCCAGTTGCAGGGCTTCCAGGCTCATGCCCGTGGCGGGGTCACTGGGGATCTCGATCACCTTGAGGCCCAGCAGATCAGCCAATTGCAGCAAGCCGTAATAGGTCGGTGATTCAGCCGCGATCAGGTCGCCAGGGCGCGTCAGCACGCGCAACGACATTTGCAAGGCATCGACACAGCCGTGGGTGATCACCACTTCGGAAGGGTCCACTACCACCCCGGCATCGCGCATGCGGATCGCCACCTGGCGCCGCAGGGGTTCAAAGCCAGGGCTGAACATGTAGCTGAACGCCCGTGGGCTCTGGAAACGCGTGACCTTGGCCAATTGCTGATGCAATGCCCGCACCGGCAGGTAGTCGACACTCGGCACCGCCGCGCCCAAGAGAAACACCCCTTCACGGCGCGACTCGACCAGCACCTGCTGGATGATACTGCTACGGGTGACCAAACCTGGGCGCTCGACCCGTGCGATATCAGGCGTAGGCGCCGTGAGTGCTGGCGTCTGATGCACGTAGTAGCCCGACTGCGGCCGCGCCCGAATCAGCCCCTGGTCTTCCAGGTTGGCGTAGGCCTGCAGCACCGTGGCATGGCTCACATTGAGCTGGGAACTCATCTTGCGTACCGACGGCACGCGCTCCCCCGGTTGGTAGACACCGCGGCGGATGTCCTCAGCCAGTTGCTGGGCAATACGCTGGTAAAGCAACAGATTGGTCATGACGCAGCACTCGATTTCACGGGCATTTTATTTTTGTGTGAAACATACCGGCACAGTTTAGAAGTGTACGGGGACAGTTGCCACAATAGTCGAGCGTGGGCGGGAGTGACAGTAAAAACTGCGGGGGGAGCTGGGGTGGGCATCGCCGAAACGAAATGTGGGAGCGGGCTTGCTCGCGAAGGCGGTGTGTCAGCCAGCACATCCAGTACTGAGCCACCGCATTCGCGAGCAAGCCCGCTCCCACAATTTGGAGCTGCGTCAGCTGTTAGCGCGCAGCGCCCAATTGGCCCTTCTCGTCAGAGAAAACAATTTCCACCCGACGGTTCTGTGCACGACCACGCTCGGAGGCATTGGCTTCCACCGGGTATTGGTCGCCATAGCCCTCGACTTCGATGCGCTTGTCATCGATGCCCAGGTCCATCAACAGGTCGGCCACCGATTGAGCCCGGTCGCGGGACAGTTTCAGGTTTTCCTGCTCGCCACCGGTGTTGTCGGTGTAGCCCTCGATGCGCACCCGACGCTTGGGGTTCAGTTGCAGGAATTGCACGATCTTGAGCACCGTGCGGTTGGCCGAGTTCTGCAGCTCCGCTTCGCCGGTGTCGAACAGTACGTCGCCCAGGGTCATCACCAGGCCACGGTCGGTCTGGGTGGTGAGGCTGGCGATTTGCGCTTCAACCCACTTGCCCTGCTGTTGCACGCTGGCCAGCTTGTTTTCGCGCAAGGCCAGTTGCAGGCGCTGACGTTCCAACTCCAGTTGGGTGCCGCGCTCGGCATTCAGGCCCTGCTGGGTGTGCTCTCGGGCGATGGCGCTGTACCGCTGGCTCAGGTAGGCGTAATGCACCACATCGGAGCCGCTGCCCCAGTAGCTGGACAGGCGATCGGCGCGGGCCAGGGACTCTCCGGCGCGGATCACGTCCTTGGGCGCGAAGCGCAGCACGTTGGCGTCTTCCTTGACCTTTTGAAAGTCATCGCCGGCCTGCTGCAACGCCTGCTCACTCGTGGGTTGGCTCGCACAGCCGCCCAGGGCCACGCTGCCCAGCAGCAGTACACAGCTCAGGCCACGGATCATCGGGCTCATTGTGCTTCTCCCAACTGCAGCTGCTTACGCAGGCGAGTGATACGGGTATTGAGCACGTTCAATTGTTCCTGGCTCTTGCCGGTCAGCACTTTGGCTTCGGCCAGGCGTGCGTCCAGCTCAGCCTGCTCGGCGCGCATCCGCGCTCGCTTGTAGGATTGGTCGGCCATGTTGCCCTTGGCCCGGGCGAATTTTTCTTCGGCCAGCTTCAGTTCGGGGGATTCATCGGTGTTGGCCCCGACCGCGGTGGCTTGTTCCAAGGCTTGCTGGGTCAGGCGCATTTGTTCGATCGGCGCAGGATCGGTTGCGCATCCCGCCAGCGCGACAACGGCAAGGGCCGCGAAAAGAGCTCGAAAAATCACTGTAAATCCCTACTTTGTTGGGGTGCCGACAGGTTGTTGCAGTTGCGCTTTCCAACGCTCCAGATTGCGCTGCAGCGCGGCTTGAGCGGCACCGGAGGCGGGCAATTCTGTCATCTTTTTCGTCAGCTGTCCGCGAAGCCAAGGATCATTGCAGGCCGAGTTGTGGGAAATCGCCAGGTACAGGCCAGGCTGATCGACAGGCACCTCATGGGCCACCAGGTCATTACTCATGCCCAGGGTCTGGGCCATGGCCATGCCGGAATAGCGCCCAGCCAGCACGTAGTCCACCTCACCGAGCAACAGTTTCTGGAAAGCCGGCGTCAAATTGGGCAGGCGTTGCAGGTTGAGTTGCTGGCTGGCGAAGGTTTCGAACTCCGTGCTCAAACGCGCACGTTCCGAGACTGCGCCTTTGTGGCCGTGCAAATCGGCGGCGGTGGAATAGACCACGGCTGAATCCTTGCGCGTCCATACCAGGTAGTCGGTCTGCATCAGCGCCGGATGGATGTAGTCGAAGTGGTCCAGTTCACCCAGGTTCAGCGGTGCGTCGGCGAGAATGTCCATGCGCCCGCTGCGTGCTTCATCTAGGGCCAGGGAGCGTTTGCCGCCGTAGAGCAGGTCGATTTTCACCCCGAGCTCCTTGCCCACTTGTTGCAGCACGTCAGCGGTCGCGCCGATCAGGTGCGTAGGGTCCTGGGGGTCGCGCCAGAGTAAAGGCGGTGCGTCCGGGCTGCCGGTGATCACCAGGCGCTCGCACTTGCCGGCGGCGAGCGTCAGGCTCGGCAGCAGCGTAAGGCCCAACAGTACAGTCCAGGGGCGCAGCGCCATGGCATGTTCCTTCCTAAAGTGCTCGCGAAAAACGTCAACGATAACGCGTGCGTTCTGAATAAATGCGGCGCCTGTGGTTTTTTCGCGAGCGAGCTCGCTCCTACAGGGAATAAAAAAGCCCGGTCATAAGACCGGGCTCTTTATAAGTGAAGCGGCTGGATTAGACCAGCTTCTCCAACTCAGGTACCGCTTCGAACAAGTCCGCCACCAGGCCATAATCGGCAACCTGGAAGATCGGAGCTTCTTCGTCCTTGTTGATCGCAACGATCACTTTGGAGTCTTTCATACCGGCCAAGTGCTGGATCGCGCCGGAGATACCGACGGCGATGTACAGCTGTGGCGCAACGATTTTGCCGGTCTGGCCGACCTGCATGTCGTTGGGTACGAAACCTGCGTCAACGGCTGCGCGGGAAGCGCCGACCGCAGCGCCCAGCTTGTCGGCCAGGGCGTACAGGTGTTTGAAGTTGTCACCGTTCTGCATGCCACGCCCGCCGGAAACGACGATTTTGGCAGCAGTCAGTTCAGGACGGTCCGACTTGGCCAGCTCTTCGCCGACGAAGCTGGAAGTGCCAGCGTCGTGGGCAGCGGAGACGGCTTCAACGGCAGCCGAGCCACCTTCGGCAGCAACCGGGTCGAAACCGGTGGCGCGTACGGTGATGACCTTGACCGAGGCGTTGGACTGCACGGTAGCGATGGCGTTACCGGCGTAGATCGGGCGCTTGAAGGTGTCGGCGCTTTCTACCGAGATGATCTCGGAGATCTGGTCAACGTCCAGCTGCGCGGCAACGCGTGGCAGGATGTTTTTGCCGTTGGAGGTAGCGGCGGCCAGGATGTGGCTGTAGCCAGCGCCAAGCTCGGCGACCAGCGGTGCAACGTTTTCCGGCAGCTGATGCGCATAAGCGGCATTGTCAGCGTTCAGGACTTTGCTCACGCCTGCGATTTTTGCAGCCGCTTCAGCCACGGCGCCAGCGCCCTGACCAGCAACCAGCACGTGGATGTCCCCACCGATTTTAGCGGCAGCGGCCACGGTGTTCAGGGTGGCCGGGGCCAGCACCTTGTTATCGTGTTCGGCGATTACGAGGATAGTCATGATCAGATCACCTTCGCTTCGTTTTTCAGTTTCTCGACCAGTTCAGCCACCGACTTGACCTTGATACCCGCGCTGCGTGCAGCCGGCGCTTCGACTTTGACGGTCTTGTTGGTAGAGGCGGTGGAAACGCCCAACGCGTCCGGAGTCAACGTCTCCAAAGGCTTCTTCTTGGCTTTCATGATGTTTGGCAGGGACGCATAACGCGGCTCGTTCAAACGCAGGTCGGTGGTGACGATGGCCGGCAGTTTCAGGGAAACCGTCTGCGCGCCGCCGTCGATTTCACGGGTGACCGCAACGCTGTCGCCGCTCACTTCGACTTTCGAAGCGAAGGTGCCCTGGCCGTAACCGGTCAGTGCAGCCAACATCTGGCCAGTCTGGTTGTTGTCGCTGTCGATGGCTTGTTTGCCCAGGATCACCAGTTGTGGCTGTTCCTTGTCGACAACGGCCTTGAGCAGCTTGGCAACGGCCAGGGAGGTCAGCTCTTCAGCGGACTCCACCAGAATGGCGCGGTCGGCGCCCAGGGCCAAAGCGGTACGCAACTGCTCTTGGGCAGTGGTCGGCCCGATGGACACCACGACGATTTCCGTCGCCACGCCTTTCTCTTTCAGGCGTACGGCTTCTTCCACAGCGATTTCGCAGAAAGGGTTCATCGACATCTTGACGTTAGCAAGGTCGACGCCGGAATTGTCCGCCTTGACGCGAACTTTCACGTTGTAATCGACAACGCGTTTGACAGCTACAAGAACCTTCATGGATTCCTCGTTACTCTCCGGTGAAAAGAAAGTCGCCTAGGCGAACCTGGCGGTTGATGCTCATCGGCACACAAGGGCACCTCCAAAGACCTCGGCAGTGGCCTTGCACACGGGAAATGACGACCGTTCGTCAGTGGTGACTGAGAGGTCATTCTTTATCGTGGCGTGTAAACTGCGCTCCAACGTTTGGGTGCGCATCACCTTCATTGCCTTCGGCTTGTCTTTGGACGTGCTCTTGAAACCTGCAGTCTGCCTACGGGAAGCGCAAAACCGACCGTATCTTGACCGGAACGCCTATTCTGGTCAATACGGCAAAATGGTCAGTCATAAGCCCCGTTGCTTTGATTTATCTAGGCTGCAGGCAATTCAAACAAACGTTTGTATTGGACGCTGTCAGTGGTCTATATATAATGCGCCACCTAGAGAGACAGGTGGGTCCTGCCTTCGCGCAGAACCACACCGAACCTCCACCCATTAGAAAAAAAAGCCTGTTGAGCCTTGAGTAGGAGATAGCCTGTGGAACGCGAATACATGGAATTCGACGTGGTCATCGTCGGCGCTGGCCCGGCTGGCCTGTCTGCCGCCTGCCGACTGAAGCAGAAGGCCGCCGAAGCCGGTAAGGAAATCAGCGTCTGCGTGGTCGAGAAAGGCTCCGAAGTCGGCGCCCATATCCTCTCCGGTGCCGTGTTTGAACCACGTGCCCTGAACGAGCTGTTCCCGGACTGGAAAGCACTCGGCGCCCCGCTCAACACGCCCGTGGTGCGCGATGACATCTATGTACTGCGCAGCCCGGAAGCCTCCACCAAGGTGCCCGACTTCTTTGTGCCCAAGACCATGCACAACGAAGGCAACTACATCATTTCCCTGGGCAACCTGTGCCGCTGGCTGGCCCAGCAGGCCGAGAACCTCGGAGTGGAAATCTACCCAGGCTTCGCCGCCCAGGAAGCGCTGTTCGACGAGAACGGCGTGGTACGCGGCATCATCACCGGCGACCTCGGCGTCGACCGTGAAGGCAAGCCAAAAGACGGCCTGTACACCCCGGGCATGGAGCTGCGTGGCAAGTACACGCTGTTCGCCGAAGGTTGCCGTGGCCACATCGGCAAGCAACTGATCCAGCGCTTCAACCTGGACAGCGACGCCGACGCCCAGCACTACGGCATTGGCCTGAAGGAAATCTGGGAAATCGACCCAGCCAAGCACCAGCCGGGCCTGGTGGTGCACACCGCCGGTTGGCCGCTGGACATCATGGGTAAAGAGAACACCGGTGGCTCGTTCCTTTATCACCTGGAAAACAATCAAGTCGTGGTCGGCCTGATCGTCGACCTGTCCTACAGCAATACCTTCCTGTCGCCGTTCGATGAATTCCAGCGCCTCAAGCACCACCCGGTGCTGGCCCAGTACCTGGAAGGCGGCAAGCGGGTCAGCTACGGCGCCCGCGCGATCTGCAAAGGTGGCCTGAATTCGCTGCCGAAGATGGTCTTCAAGGGCGGCGCGCTGATCGGTTGCGATCTGGGCACCCTGAACTTCGCCAAGATCAAAGGCAGTCACACCGCGATGAAGTCCGGCATGCTCGCCGCCGACGCCGTGGCCGACCGCCTGTTTGCCGAATCCGAGGGCGGTGATGAGCTGACCACATATGTCGACAGCTTCAAAGCCAGCTGGCTGTATGAAGAACTGTTCGCCAGCCGTAATTTCGGCCCGGCCGTGCACAAGTTCGGCGCAATCATCGGCGGCGGTTTCAACTGGCTCGACCAGAATATTTTCGGCGGCAAGATTCCTTTCACCCTGCACGACACCAAGCCGGACTACGCCTGCCTGAAGCTGGCCAAAGACAGCCAGAAGATCGACTACCCCAAACCCGACGGCAAGCTGAGCTTCGACAAGCTGAGCTCGGTGTTCATCTCCGGCACCAACCATGAAGAAGAGCAGCCGTGCCACTTGAAGCTCAAAGACCCAAGCATCCCGATCGGCACCAACCTGCCGCTCTACGATGAACCGGCGCAGCGCTACTGCCCGGCAGGCGTGTATGAAGTGGTGACCAAGGAAGACGGCGAGAAACGCTTCCAGATCAACGCCCAGAACTGCGTGCACTGCAAGACCTGTGACATCAAGGACCCCTCGCAGAACATCACCTGGGTGACGCCGGAAGGCGCGGGCGGGCCGACTTACCCGAATATGTAAGTCGTTCGCTTAACCAGAAAAGGCTCCCGAAATGGGTAATGCCAGTCAGTTAAGACAGAATCGGTAACTGTGGCGAGGGAGCTTGCTCCCGCTGGGGCGCGAAGCGGCCCCAAAAATGGGACTGCTACGCAGTCCAGCGGGAGCAAGCCCCCTCGCCACAAGTCACTGGTTGTCTGCTCTAGCTCTTAACTGACTGGCATTAGGGCAAGCGCGCGAAGGCGGAGTGTCAGTCACTGAATCTACAACTGAACCACCGCTATCGCAGGCAAGCCAGCTCCCACACGGGTCATGCATTACCCACAGAATCAGCGTCTGGTACAGATCCCCTGTGGGAGCGGGCTTGCCCGCGAAAGCGGGCAAGCCCGCCAGGATGTTGGATCAGACCGAGTACATACCCGTTATTCAGGTAAGGACCACAAAGTTGTGTCGATACCTAAGCCTCTAAGGCAAACCCCACCGCGGCCTGCGCATGCAACGCGGTGGTGTCCAGCAGCGGCAGGGCGCTGTGTTCGGGCTGGACCAGCAGGCAGATTTCCGTACAGCCGAGGATGATCGCCTGGGCGCCTTGTGCAGCGAGTGCCTGGATCACCCGCTGATACACCTGGCGTGACGCGTCACTGATGATGCCCACGCACAGTTCTTCATAGATGATTCGGTGCACCTCCTGGCGTTCATCCGCGTCTGGCACCAGCACGTTGAGCCCCTGGGCGGCAAGGCGGGACTTGAGGAAGTCCTGCTCCATGGTGAACGCGGTACCCAGCAAGCCCACCGTCAGGGTCCCGGCCTCCAGAGCCGCCGCCGCCGTGGCATCAGCAATATGCAGGAAGGGGATCGACACCGCCGCCTCAATACGCGGTGCCACCAAGTGCATGGTGTTGGTACACAGCACCACACAATCAGCGCCCCCGGCCTGCAAGCGCCGTGCGGCATCTTCCAGGATCAGCGCGGCATCGTCCCAACGCCCGGCATGCTGAGCCTGTTCCACCGGGCCGAAATCCACGCTGTACATCAACACTTGCGCCGAGCGCAGCGGGCCAAGACGGTCGCGCACGCGCTGATTTATAAGGCGGTAATACTCGGCGCTGGACTCCCAGCTCATGCCGCCGATAAGGCCGATGGTGCGCATAGGGTGCTCCTGAAAAAGGATGAGCCTTCACCTTACCCACTCGAGGCTGATGAGTCATACGCAGTTGCCGACCCATTCACCGGAACAGTTCAAGCAACGTGGGTGATCGGTCATCGTCCGGTGCTGAGCGACTCGTCCATACCTGTGAGAAATGACAGTATATTTTGCTGAAAACCCCATATCTAATCAGCACGAACGACCGAGCAGCCCCTGAGCGCTCATGATGGCGACGCTCCGTTTTCCCCTACGCCGAAAGACCGCCATTGCCGAGTGACCTTCGGATACCTCTCACATCCAGAGTTTTTGATTTCAAATAAGGTCAGCCCTACTGAAAGTTTGATTCCAGAGGAGCTTTTCATGGCACCGCAACACTGTGAAGGCGACACCGATACCCGCCACAACAGTCATTCGTCACCGGCGCCGCTCACGATTCCCGATATCCAGCTACCTTTCGCCGTTGCACCGCCGCGTGCCGACACTGAACGGCTGCGTGCGCATGCGCTTGCTTGGGCGCAGCGATACGGTTTGATCGGCAGGCGTGGCGCGCATCGGTTGACCACCACGGCACTGCTCGACCTGGGAATAGCATTGTGCGGGGGGGCGCCCACGCACCGAGCGCAGACTCTGGTGTGCTGGTACCTGTGGGCGCTTACGCTGGATGACCGTATTGATGACGGACCCTGGGCGGAAAACGGCGCGCTGGAGCATTTCATCGCCGCCGTGCAGGCGTTGACCGACAGCGGCGATGCTGTGCCGTCAGGTGAACGCGACCGGTTCGAGGACCCGATGCTGGTTGTTCTGGCCGATGACTTGTGGCCCGAGATCCAGCGTTGGGGCAGCGGGCCTTGGCGGCAGAGGCTGGTGGGGCATTTGGTCCAGCATCTGCGCGCGCAGGCGGCGCAGGTACGCATGCGAGAAACCGATACGGCGCTCGCCTTGGCTGAGTATCTGCCGTTGCGCCGGGATTCCTTCGGCGCCCTGTTCTTTTTTGATCTGATCGATGGTGCCGAAGCCCTGGACCCGTACGAGCATCCTGCGCAGGTGGAAACGTGGAGCAGGTTGCGTAAGCACGCTGCCGATATCATCGCGTGGACAAACGATATCCACTCGGTTGCCAAAGATGTGGTGTGTGGCGAGCGCTTCAATCTGGTATCGATACTCGCGCACACCGCTGGCCTGGACTGGCCTGGCGCGATAGAAGCAGCCCATCAGATGGTCAACACGGCAGTTGCTCAATTCACGGCAGCCGCTACCGAGCATGCCCATTACCCGCCGTGCGCTGCGACCGATCCGGACCGGTTGCGTCAGGTTGTCCGGGCGGCGGGGGACTGGCATCGCAGCGTTTCGCGCTATCACCTACAGGCCGATGGTTGCGCGGTACAGCACAGCCGACAAGTGGACCTGGCGCTGACTCCGCCGACCCTCAAGTCCCGCCAGTTCGAAATCGACCCGTACCCCTTGTATGAGCGTTTACGCACCACACTTCCGATCGCGTACGACGAGCCCACCGATGTGTGGCTGGTCAGTCGCTATGTGGATGTCAAAGCCGCGCTGACCCACCCAGGGGCAAGCAATCGCAACTACACCTGGCAGATTGGGCCGCTGCTGGGGCACACCATTGTGACCATGGACGGCTGCGAACACGCCCAGCACCGAGCATTGCTCACCCCGTCGTTTCGCAGCAAGGCGCTGGTGGCGCTCGAAGCGTCTGTCACCGCAGTGACCGCAGACTTGCTGGCGCGTATGCAGGGCCGGCCTCAGGTCGACCTGATTGCCGATTTCACCGCTGCGCTGCCGGTGCGAGTGATGGCTCATGCATTGGGCCTCCCGGCACACACACGAGAGGAGGTGGAGCGGCTCAAGCGTTGGTGTGCCATCGGCTTCGCGTACATGGGCAACTATCGTCAGGACCCAGCACTGTTGACCGGCGGGTTATCCAACCGGGACAGTTTTTACGACTTTATCCAGCCCTACATCGACGCTCGGCGTATAGAACCCAAGGACGACTTGATTTCACAACTCCTGGCGGCACGTATCGACGACCAGCCGTTGTCCGAGTCCTTTGTACGGTCCTATTGCGCGATCCTGATGACGGCAGGCAGCGAGACCAGTCACGGCGCCCTGGCGAATCTGATCGTCAACCTGTTGAGCGAACCTGGCGTGAAAGAGGCGGTGATCGCTGATCCAGCACTGATGGACAACGCCCTCACCGAAACCCTGCGACGCAACCCGCCTTTGCAACTTGTACTGCGGGAGGCGACTGAACCGCTGCAACTGCCGTCGGGAACAATTCCTGGTGGCGCAACCCTGGCCTGCCTGATCGGTTCAGCCAATCGTGATCCGGCCCGGTTCAGCGACCCGGACACCTTCAATATGTTGCGCGCCGAACAGGCGAGCAGCCATTTCGCTTTCGGAGCGGGGCGCCACTTCTGCCTGGGCTCCATGCTCGCTCGGATGGAGATCACGATCGGTGCGCGCATGCTGCTGCAGACCTTTCCCAACCTGCGCTGGGCTCCGGGGTTCAAGCCCGAAGAGCGCGGGTTTCTCAATCGCTGCCCTGATCAATTGGAGGTGGTGCTTTGACCACATCTGTTTCCACCGAGCAACCCGGCTACACCCGCAGCTATCTCGCGGACCAACACGCAGGCCAATTGGCGAGGTTGCAAACCCTGGAGCGCGCCTTTGACCCGTTAAGCCATAAGGTTTTTGAACGATTGGATCTGCCGGACGCGCCCGCCATCCTTGATCTGGGCGCCGGTGCCGGATCGCTCGCGGGCTGGTTGAGCCAGCGATATCCCGACGCAACGGTTACCGCCACGGATATCGATGCCCGCTTTCTGGTCGATATCCCCGGCATCAAGGTGATGACCCACAATGTCACGACCGATGATTTTCCTGCGGCATCGTTTGACGTGGTGCACGCCCGGGCGTTGCTGTGCCACCTCACTGACCGCGAGGAGATAGTGACGCGAGCCGCCACTTGGTTACGTCCCGGAGGCTGGTTGGTGATCGAAGATGTGAGCCTGCAACCGAGCCTCAGAACGACGAACCCGTTGCTGCGCAAAGTCGCCCAGGCCGGAATCACACTGTTGGAGCAGTCCATCGGGTCTGACATGTTCTGGGCCGATCGACTGCCTGATCGGCTACGTGACCGGGGGCTTGTCAACGTGGGGCATCGCACCCTCGAAGGCCGAATCGGCGACAACAGCCCGGCAGATGCCTTCTGGGCGGCAACCACCGCGCAGGCAGGGCCTGCATTGTTGGAACTTGGGTTACTCACCCAGGCAGAGCTGGATGCCATGGCCATGCTGCGTGCCGATCCAACGTTCACCGACGCCGCCTTGACGTTAGTCAGTGCCTGGGGACGCGTCCTCTAGCTTGATACTGTGCGGGGGCGCACATCATTGCACTTAGGAACATACACAATGACCCATGATGTAGTGTTAGTTGATGCGCAAGATAGACCGATCGGAGTGTGTGGCAAACGCGATGCACACCTGGGGAACGGACGGCTTCATCGCGCTTTTTCAGTGCATTTGATCGACAGCAGTGGCCGTCATCTGGTTCAGCGTCGTGCGGCAGGTAAAATGCTTTGGCCTGGTTTTTGGTCGAATGCTTGCTGCAGTCATCCTGCACCTGGCGAGACTATTCTGGAGGCGGCGTCCCGTCGTCTACACGAAGAGTTAGGCGTCTGGGCTTCCTGCCGCTCTCTGTACAGCTTTGAGTACCACGCGCGGTTCGGATCTGTCGGTGCGGAGCACGAACTCTGCCATGTGCTGGTTGCTCAAACGGACGCTGGAGTTTCTCCCGCTGCCGACGAAGTCAGCGAGGTCAAGTGGCAGACCCGAGCCGACATATCCGCCCAACTTGCACAGAGTCAGGCGTTATTTACGCCCTGGTTTGCAATGCAATGGCCGCGTCTTCTAGCAGAACATCCCGAGTTCGACATACCGTCCAAGCACGTATAGACCTGTTGTTTATGACAGTAGACGACGCGCATCCCACAGCCGTTAATAGGTGGGCCAAGCCTGCGTGTTGCACGCCTTGGCCCACCTGGATGACGAGGGTTGCCAAATGTCAAATGCATACGAGTTTCTTAGCTTCGATGATTTGCCAGCTGCTGAAATTACCGAGAACGAAAACACGATCACCCTTACCGCGCCAGCGATTCCTGACGTTGATGCAGGACAAGAAGTCGTGTTCTTCGTGCGTACGCCTCTGGGCAAGGGCATTGCCGTCTACCTGGCCTTGCAACAAGACCGCCTGAATGAACCCATGGAGGTGAAGTTGGATAAGAGCCAACTACCCAAGTCGAAGGAGTGGCACGTCGATTACGGGGCCTACGTTAACAAGCGCGCGGTTCATCGTTCAGCCGTGTCATATTTTCCAGCGACGACGGCGGCCAATCAGAGCTAGAACAGACGACAATAACCTGTGGCGAGGGAGGCGACCTCCTTCGCCATCTCTGGCGTTAATAAGGTGCTATACCTACCACTCACTCTTACGATAGTGGTCGCCAGGGAGTTTAATTGATGAAACTAAGGCTAATGGTCAGCACACTGTGTGTTGCCTCGCTAGGCATGGCCGGTTGCGCCAGCAAGGTAGTGCAGCCGGATGAGTATTCAGGGTTTCTTTCCAACTACAGTCAGCTCAAGGAAGCCAAGTCACCGTCGGGGGCTGAGGTGATGCGCTGGGTTGATCCACAGCTGGACCTGAGCCGCTACACCGCGGTCTACATCGAGCCTACCCAGTTTTACCCCAAGCCCCAGGCCACTTCCCGAATTCCCGAGAGCACGTTGCGGGGCATCAATGACTATTACAACCAGGCGCTCAAGCGCGAGCTGGGTCAGTCACTGCCCGTGGCCAATGCCCCAGGCCCAGGGGTAATTGTTGTGAGAGCGGCGATTACCGCCGTGAGCAGCAAGACCGAGAGTCTCAAGCCATATGAGTTTATTCCCGTCGCCCTGGTGGCTGCGGCAGTGAGCACGGGCACCGGCATTCGCGACCAGGAAACCACCCTGGGCACCGAGGCGCAGTTCCTCGATGGCGCCACTCATAAAGTGCTGGCCCAAGTGGTGCGCAAAGGCACCGGCAAGCCGCTGGCTAATGACTCCCAAGTGATGAAGGCCGACGATGTAAAAAGCGTCATCGACGGTTGGGCGTCAGACCTGCACCAGTCCTACGTGAAACTGAAAAAACACTGAGTCAAAAAAAAGCGCGGCGGGTCATCGCCCGTCGCGCTTTTTTTATTCGCCGAGCTTATTTAAGCGGCGTCAACGCTGGTAGCTTCCACTGGCCGCTAGCGACTTCAGGCTTGGGCAGGTAAATGCGCAAGACCGCATAGAACGGGCCGGGAGGGGCTGGCAACCAGTTGCTCTGCTCAGCCTTGGGTGGCTCGTGGTGTTGCAATGCCAGGGTCAAGCCACCCTCTGCGTCGAGCTTGAGGCTCGGCAACATCTGCGAGTTGATCAGGTAGCGCTTCTTGTGGTTTGGCACCAGCAATTTGGTCTTGGCGTCGTACATCGTCAGCGACCAGAACGCGTCAGCCGGCGGCAACTGGTCCTTGGCAAAATGCACGGTGTAGCTGTGGCGTGCGCCATTGGCCGGCTTGCCTTCGCTGTCGATGACGTAGCTCAAGTGTGCGGCTTCATCACTGGAGTTGCCGAACATCCCCAGCTCGGCACCGGCGTAGCGGTACAGGTAGTTGTTTTGCAGGTGATCGCGGCTGCCGTACAGGTCTGCGCCGGTTACTTGGTGGGTGTCGACCTTGGCCTTCTTGAACGCGGCGAATTCAGCGCGGCCATCGGCGATGCCGTCTTCCAGAGCCTTGCGCTGCTCGGCGGTCAACTGGTTGACTTTGAACGGCGCGCCCGGGGCAATACCGATCCTGGCAAAGCGCGCCAGCAGATCTTTTTCATTGTCCTGGGGCGCGGCGAAGGCCAGCATGAAGTTCAGGTAGCGAAACAGCTGCGGGCCTTCGGTCATCGTCGCCATCGGCTTGGGCCATTGGATCTTCGGCACGTTGGCGGGGGCGGGTTGCCTCACATAACTGCTCAGCGCCTGCACCTTGTAGCCGCTCTGGATCTGCTTGACCTTGCTCAGGTCTTTGTCGTCAAACAGTTGAGTGCGGTAAAGGGCGTAGGCGATGTTGCTTTCGCTGTAGACCACACGGTCGATGTCCACCGGCTGCTGACCTTTCCAGTCTGGCCCGGCGATCATGTAGTGCCCGCCGTTATTGCCGGTACTGCGGGTGCCCAGGTAGGCGAAATTCTGCGTATAGAGGTCGATCAATTGCACCGAGTAATAGCGGTTGTCTTCAATCTTGGGCAGGGTCAGCACCAGCGGCTCTTTGCGCAAGTCCATCCACACGAACGAGTAGGGCGTGTCGACGTTCGGGGTGGTAACTGCGTTGTCCTTGGGGGTGAGCACCTGGGCGCTGTTTTCGATACGGTTGAACGGCGCCTTGAAGTGGGCACCGCCTTTATCAACGGCCTGGGTGTAGAGCGTCTTGTACATCTGCACCACCGGGAAGCCGTACAAGTAGGCTTCCTTGGCAATGGCCCTGGCTTCGCTGGGGCTTGCGGTGAAGTCAGCCCAGGCGCCGGAGCTCATGAGTATCGAGAGGCTCGCCAACAGCAGGCGCGTCGGTTTTCCAATCATGTTGTTGCGTCCTTCCTGAGTGCTATCTGAGAGCGTGGCGTGAAGGCGCTGAGTTTCCTGTTTTATTGGCCGGTCGTCACGTTAATCTCTGCAAAGGACCATGGGGAAGGGGCGTTAGAGCATGGATTTGACTTTGTCACGCAACTGATCGATCGAAAACGGCTTGCCAATCACCTGCATGCCGTCAGGTACATCAATGTTTTCGGCATAGCCGCTGGCAAACAGGATAGGCAGGGTAGCGCGCAGTTCGCGGACCTTGGTTGCCAGTTGTTTGCCGTCCATGTCGGGCAGGCCAACGTCCGTCATCATCAGGTCGATGATCTGGTCGGTATTTTGCACCTGCGCCAGTGCTTCCCCAGCATCCGCGGCTTCGAGCACCTTGAACTCCAACTCTTCGAGGACATCGACGATCAGCATGCGCACGATGGCGTCGTCTTCGACTACAAGGATGGTGGAGGTGTGGGACATAGTGAACTTTCCTGAACAGTGAGAGCGCTGGGCTTAAAGGCAACTAGATTGGGAGTGATAACAATGCCAGCAAGTTCCGAAGCAATTGCTGGCATTGTGACCTTAGCGAGGCAAAAAGTCCCGTCAGCTTGCGTAATGACTCACAAAGGTACCGGCGCCATGCGCTTGACCGCATTCGCTGCCAATCAACGCACAAACATAGCGTTGAGCGATGTTATTCGGGCAAACTTGCGGTTTTCCCGCATTTGGCCAAGGCATGCCCATGACACCCGCGTCGTCCGTCGATGAAAAAAGCTTTCGTACCTTGCTGAGCCGTAACGTGGCCCTGCCCTTGGGCGTGGGCGTGCTCAGCGCGGTGTTTTTCGTCTGCCTGATTACCTATTTGCTCTCGGTGATCCAGTGGGTGGAGCACACCGACCGCGTCATTAACAACCTCAATGAGACGTCCAAACTGACGGTTGACCTGGAAACGGGTATGCGCGGGTTCCTGATCACCGGTGACGAGCACTTCCTTGATCCGTACGAAGTGGCCAAGCCGCGGATCATTGCCGACCTGCGCAATTTGCAGGATCTTGTGGCCGACAACCCGCAGCAGGTCGACCGACTCAAGCGCTTGGAAACCTTGCAAACCGAATGGAACAACTACGCACAGTCGATGATTGAGCTGCAGCGCAACAGCGGTGATTACCGGGGCGCGGTCAAGGCGGGCCGGGGCAAGCGGCTCACCGATGAAATTCGCAAGGAATATGAGGACGCGGTGGCGATGGAACAACAGTTCCGTATCACCCGTAACGCAGAGGTTACCCGCACGACGGTGATCAGTGTCACGTTGTACCTGGCGTTTGTACTGGGGCTGAGTGGTTTTCTGGCCTACATCGGCAGGAAGAATTTAATTTCACTTTCAAAGAGTTACAGCGCAAACCTCGCGTCACAACAGAAGATTGCACGGCGCCTGGAGCAAACCGCCTGGCTGCGCAATGGCCAGACCGAGCTGGCCGAGCAAGTGCTGGGCCAACTGACCCTGAACATGCTGGGACGCAATATCCTGCAGTTCTTCGCCCAGTACATGGGCTCGGCCGTCGCGGCGCTGTACGTGCGCGAAGAACACGGCGGCCTCAAGCGTGTGGCCACGTATGGCTTCTCCCGCGAGCAGGAACAACAGGAACAGTCGATCTACAGCGACGAAGGCATCGTCGGGCAGGCCGCCCAGCGCGATCGTCTGATTCGCCTGGACGATGTGCCGGTGGATTACTTCAAGGTCAGTTCCGGCCTCGGTGAAGGGGCCGCCCGCAGCGTATTGGTGGTGCCAACCAGCGATGATGACCGTGTCAATGGCGTGGTCGAGCTGGGTTTCCTGCGCCCGCTGGATGAGCGTGATATCGAACTGCTGGAACTGATCGCCGGCAATATCGGCACCTCCATCGAAGCCGCGCGCTATCGCCAGCGCTTGCAGGAAGTGCTGGCCGAGACCCAGCAGCTCAACGAAGAACTGCAAGTACAGCAGGAAGAGCTCAAGACCGCCAACGAAGAGCTGGAAGAACAGTCGCGCATCCTCAAGGAGTCCCAGGCCCACCTGGAAACCCAGCAGGCTGAGCTGGAGCAGACCAACGAGCAACTCGCCGAACAGACCCAGACCCTGGCCGAACAGCGCGACGCCATGGACCGCAAGAACATCGAGCTGAACCAGGCCCAACTGGAGCTGGAAGACCGCGCCGATGAGCTGCAGCGTTCCAGCAAGTACAAGTCCGAATTCCTGGCCAACATGTCTCACGAGCTGCGCACACCGCTGAACAGCTCGCTGATCCTGGCCAAACTGCTGGCAGATAACCCCCAGGAAAACCTCAGCGCCGAGCAGGTCAAGTTTGCCGAATCGATCTATTCAGCCGGCAATGACTTGCTCAACCTGATCAACGACATCCTGGATATTTCCAAAGTCGAAGCCGGCAAGCTGGAAGTGCGCCCGGAAAACGCTAGCGTCGAACGCCTGGTGGATGGCCTGCGCGGCATGTTCGAGCCGCTGGCAATGGACCGCAAACTGGGCTTCCAGGTGGACGTGCAGCAAGGCTCGCCAACCCTGCTGTTTACTGATCGCCAACGCCTGGAGCAGATCCTCAAGAACCTGTTGTCCAACGCCATCAAGTTCACCGAACAGGGCGAGGTCAGCCTGTCGGTGTCCCGCGCGCCGGGGGAAGGCATTGCCTTTACCGTGCGCGATTCCGGCATAGGTATCGCCCCGGATCAACAGGAAAGCATCTTCGAAGCCTTCCGTCAGGCCGACGGCACCACCAATCGCCGTTACGGCGGTACTGGCCTGGGCTTGTCGATTTCCCGTGACCTGGCCACCTTGCTGGGCGGCTATATCAGTGTGACCAGCGAACCGGGAAAAGGCAGTATTTTCACGCTTGTACTGCCTGAACAGTATGTCGAACGCGACGAGGACGCGGCGCCGATCGAGCCACCGCGCCAAGTGGTGGTCGCGCCGGCACCGGCGCCTGTCAAGGTGTCGCCATTGCCGGTGGCCGACGCCAAGGTGATCCCACGCTTTGCCGACGACCGAGAAAAAGCACCGTTCAGCACCCGCTGCATCCTGGTGGTGGAAGACGAGCCGAATTTTGCGCGAATCCTGTTCGACCTCGCTCACGAACTGGGTTACCACTGCCTGGTAGCCCACGGTGCCGACGAGGGCTATAGCCTTGCCGAGCAGTACATCCCCGACGCGATCCTGCTGGACATGCGCCTGCCAGACCATTCCGGGCTGACCGTGCTGCAACGCCTCAAGGAACACGCCAACACGCGCCATATCCCCGTGCATGTGATTTCCGTGGAAGACCGCGTCGAAGCCGCCATGCACATGGGCGCCATCGGTTATGCCGTCAAGCCCACTACCCGCGAAGAGCTCAAGGACGTGTTTGCGCGCCTGGAAGCCAAGTTGACCCAGAAGGTCAAGCGCATCCTGCTGGTCGAAGACGATGACCTGCAGCGCGACAGCATTGCCCGCCTGATCGGCGACGATGACATCGAGATCACCGCCGTAGGCTTTGCCCAGGAAGCCCTCGACCTGCTGCGCACCACCATCTACGACTGCATGATCATCGACCTCAAGCTGCCGGACATGCTCGGCAACGAGCTGCTCAAGCGCATGGCCACCGAGGACATCTGCTCGTTCCCGCCAGTAATCGTCTACACCGGGCGTAACCTGACCCGGGATGAAGAGGCCGAACTGCGCAAGTATTCACGCTCGATCATCATCAAGGGCGCGCGCTCGCCCGAGCGTCTGCTGGATGAAGTCACGCTGTTTCTGCACAAAGTCGAATCCCAGTTGTCCCATGACCGCCAGAAGATGCTCAAGACTGCCCGCAGCCGCGATAAGGTCTTCGAGGGGCGCA
The DNA here is from genome assembly GCF_021609665.1 of Pseudomonas sp. PA-1-3F. NCBI lineage: Bacteria > Pseudomonadati > Pseudomonadota > Gammaproteobacteria > Pseudomonadales > Pseudomonadaceae > Pseudomonas > Pseudomonas sp. PA-1-3F. Next base: position 48,562 of record NZ_WJZD01000018.1, read on the forward strand.
AGATCCTGCTGGTGGACGACGACGTACGCAATATCTTCGCCCTGACCAGCGCCCTGGAGCACAAAGGCGCGGTGGTGGTGATCGGGCGTAACGGCCAGGAAGCCATCGACAAGCTCAATGAAGTGGACGATATCGACCTGGTGCTGATGGACGTGATGATGCCGGAGATGGACGGTTACGAGGCCACCGCCTTGATCCGCCAGGACCCACGCTGGAAAAAACTGCCAATCATTGCCGTGACGGCCAAGGCCATGAAGGACGATCAGGAACGTTGCCTGGCAGCAGGCTCAAACGATTACCTGGCCAAGCCGATTGACCTGGACCGCCTGTTCTCACTGATTCGCGTATGGCTACCGAAGATGGAACGCATTTAAGTGGAGCAGTGTTTCTTGGATAAGAGCAGCGATATTGAGCTGCGCCTGTTGATCGAGGCGATTTACCTCAAGTACAGCTATGACTTTCGCGACTACTCGGGCGCGTCGGTCAAACGCCGTGTGGCCCATGCCTTGCGTCAGTTCGACTGCGCGACCATTTCCGCACTGCAAGAGCGCGTGTTGCACGACCCGGCCGCGTTCATGCAGTTGCTGCAGTTCTTGACCATTCCGGTGAGCGAGATGTTTCGCGACCCGTCGCACTTCCTCGCGATTCGCCAGGAAGTCGTGCCGCTGCTCAAGACCTACCCGTCGATCAAGATCTGGATCGCCGGCTGCAGCACGGGCGAGGAGGTGTACTCCATGGCCATCCTGCTGCGTGAAGAAGGCTTGCTGGAACGCACCATCATCTACGCCACGGACATCAACCCCGCGTCGCTGGATAAAGCCAAGCAGGGCATCTTTTCCCTGGAGAACGTGCGCGCCTACACCGCCAATTATCAGCAGGCCGGCGGGCAACGTTCATTTGCCGACTACTACACAGCGGCTTACGATTACGCGATCTTCGACAAGACATTGCGCGAGAACGTGACCTTTGCCGACCACAGCCTGGCAACCGACAGCGTATTCTCAGAAACTCAATTGATTTCATGTCGTAACGTATTGATTTATTTCAATAAAAAATTGCAAGATCGAGCGTTTGGCTTGTTTCATGAGTCGCTGTGTCATCGCGGCTTTTTGGTGCTGGGCAGCAAGGAAACCCTGGATTTTTCCGCCTACAGCAAGCAATTCGAGCCCTTGGTCAAGCAGGAACGGATTTACCGAAAATCATGAGCGACGCGCCAGACACCCCGATTTCGGGAATCGAAGCCATCGTCGTCGGCGCTTCCGCCGGCGGCGTTGAGGCGTTGCTGAGTATTTTCGGCCAGTTGCCGAGCACCTTCGCGCTGCCGATCATTGCCGTGCTGCACCTGCCGGACGAGCGCCGCAGCCAACTGGCAGAAGTTTTTGCCCGGCGCCTGAACATCCCGGTCAAGGAGGCGAGGGACAAAGAAGCGCTGGAGGCGGGCACCTTGTACTTTGCCGGGCCCGGTTATCACCTGTCGGTAGAGCAGGACCGCAGCCTGTCCCTGAGCCAGGAAGACCGGGTGCACCATTCCAGACCCGCCATCGACTACCTGTTTTCCTCTGCGGCCGATGTGTATGGGCCGCGCCTGCTCGCCATTTTGTTGACTGGCGCCAACCAGGACGGCGCAAGCGGGCTGGCCCACGTCAAGCAATCGGGTGGCATTACCATCGTGCAGGACCCACAAGAGGCACGCATTGCCGTCATGCCCCTGGCGGCTCTGGCCTTGCACACACCTGACCATATTCTTTCCTTGAGCCGAATCGGCTCATTGCTGGCTTCCCTGGAACCCTTCCCATGTTAAGTACTGTCCAGGCCAAACTGCTGATCGTCGACGATCTGCCGGAAAACCTGCTGGCCCTCGAGGCGCTGATCAAGCGTGAGGATCGCCAGGTCTTCAAGGCATTGAGTGCCGACGAGGCGTTGTCCCTGTTGCTGGAACATGAATTCGCCATGGCGATCCTCGACGTGCAGATGCCTGGCATGAACGGTTTCGAACTGGCCGAACTGATGCGCGGCACCGAAAAGACCAAGAACATCCCCATCGTGTTCGTCAGCGCCGCTGGCCGCGAACTCAACTACGCCTTCAAGGGCTATGAAAGCGGCGCGGTGGACTTCCTGCACAAGCCGCTGGATATCCATGCGGTCAAGAGCAAGGTCAATGTGTTCGTCGACCTGTATCGCCAAAGCAAGGCGATGAAGCTGCAAGTTGAAGAGCTGGAGCGCAGCCGCCGTGAGCAGGAGCTGTTGCTCACGCGCCTGCAGGCCACCCAGGCCGAGCTGGAACAGGCGGTGCGCATGCGTGACGACTTCATGTCGATTGTCGCCCACGAAGTGCGTACGCCCCTCAACGGGCTGATTCTGGAGACCCAACTGCGCAAGATGCACCTGGCCCGGGACAACGCCGCGGCGTTTACCCTGGACAAGATGCGCGCCATGGTTGACCGCGATGAGCGCCAGATCCAGAGCTTGATCCGCCTGATCGAGGACATGCTCGACGTGTCGCGTATCCGTACCGGCAAGCTGTCGATTCGCCCGGCACGCATCGATCTGGCGCAACTGGTACGCAACCTGGTGGATAACTTCGCGCCGCAAGTGGCAGCCGCCGAGTCGTCCATGCAATTGCAGGCCGAAAGCCCGGTGCAAGGCTGCTGGGATGAGTTCCGTATCGAGCAGGTGATCACCAACCTGCTGACCAACGCCCTGCGCTACGGAGCTAAGAGCCCGGTGCAGGTGCGGGTGTATACCGAGCATGGCGAAGCGCGGGTAGAGGTACGCGACCATGGCATTGGTATCAGCGAGGAGAACCAGAAGCGTATTTTCCAACAGTTCGAACGGGTTTCGGCCAACCATTCCGCAGCCGGCCTGGGCCTGGGCCTGTTTATTTCCGAGCAGATCGTGGCGGCCCATGGCGGCACGATTGAGGTCGAGAGTCAGATAGGTGAGGGCGCCCTGTTCCGGGTATGCCTGCCTTTGGAAGTGGCTGAGTGAAATCAATCGTCACCCCGACGCAACCTCTGCGTGACCCCATGGTCGTAACTGCAGCAATTGACCGGACAAAGGCTTCCCATGAGTGAAGATGCACAAGATGTCGTACTGATCGTCGAGGACGACGAATCCATTATGTTTGTGCTGGGCGAGTACCTGGCAGGCTTGGGCTACCGGGTCTTGAAGGCGATCGACGGGGAGCAGGCCTTCGAAATCCTTGCGACCAAACCGCACCTGGACTTGATGGTGACCGATTACCGCCTGCCGGGTGGGATCTCGGGCGTGCAAATTGCCGAGCCGGCAATCAAATTGCGTCCGGAGCTGAAGGTGATCTTTATCAGCGGGTACCCGCAGGAAATTCTGGACTGCCACAGCCCCATCACGCGCAATGCGCCGATCCTGGCAAAGCCGTTCGATCTGGATACGCTGCAGGAGCATATCCAGCGGTTATTGGCGTAATACCGCACAACTTGAGACTCTGCGCATCTCGACGCTCTTCTTTTTAGGTGGCGTGACCGCCTCAGGCCCTGATCATTTCTCGGACCTTGGCGGTCAATAAATCGAAGGTAAACGGCTTGGTGATCAACTGCATGCCCGGATCCAGGAATCCCCCTCGCACGGCGGCATGCTCGGCATAGCCGGTGATGAACAATACCTTGAGTTGAGGACGAATCTGCCGGCCGATTTCCGCCAGTTGCCGGCCGTTCATACCGGGTAGGCCGACATCGCTGATCATCAGGTCAATGCGCTGTTCGGATTCAATAATCGGCACCGCCGTATTCGCATCCCCAGCCTCGATAAACCCATACCCCAGTTCTTTGAGCACAGCGCTGACCAGCACCCGAACCGCGGGGTCATCCTCGACAATCAACACCGTTTCCCCAGCATTGGCAAACGGCAGCAGTGTCGGGTTGAGCGGCGCCTGTGCCTGGGGCTCACCGATGAAGCGCGGCAGAAACAGGCTGACCGTCGTGCCTTGGTTGACTTCGCTGTGGATGGTCACATGCCCACGAGACTGACGAGCGAAGCCGTAGATCATCGACAACCCAAGACCGGTGCCTTGGCCGATGGGTTTGGTGGTAAAAAACGGATCGAACACCCGGCCCATCAGATGTTGCGGTATGCCGCAACCGTTGTCGCTGACACTCAGCTCTACGTAGTCGCCCGGGGTCAAGGTGCCGTAGGCGGCGGTAAAGACACTGTCGAGGTGGCGATTGGTGGTCTCCACGGTTAGCGTGCCACCCGTGGGCATGGCGTCGCGCGCGTTGATCACCAGGTTGAGCAAGGCGCTTTCGAGCTGGTTCGGGTCGGCTTCGGCGGTCCACAGGGCATCGCTCAGACGCATGTCCAGGCTGATGCTTTCGTTGATGCTGCGTTGCAGCAACTCGCCCATGGCTGCCACCAGTTGATTGATCTGCACGGGCTTGGAGTCAAGCGACTGTCGGCGCGAAAACGCCAGCAACCGGTGTGTGAGGCTGGCCGCGCGATTGGCGGAGGTCACACCCAGGTCGATCAGGCTGTCCAGGTCATCCAGCTTGCCTCGGGATACCCGCCTGCGCAGCAGTTCCAGGCTGCCGATAATGCCCGTGAGCATATTGTTGAAGTCATGGGCAATGCCGCCGGTCAACTGGCCGACGGCTTCCATTTTCTGCGACTGGCGCAAGGCTTCTTCGTTGTGGCGCAGTTGAGCCGTGCGTTCTTCCACTTGCTGCTCAAGCGTTTCCAGGGTGCGCTGCAGCCGCAGTTCACTCTCGCTCAAGTCAATCAACCGGTCCCGTGCTTCGTATTGGCGACGCCGACCGCGCAGCGCGGCGCTCACCAGGCTGATCAGGGTAATGGGGTGGAAAGGCCGCTCCAGAAACGTCACGTTGCCCAGCAAGCCACTGAGCCGGGTGGAGCCGTTCTGCTCTTTGCCGCCATGATGGGTCATCAGTACGATCGGCAGGTCGGACCACGCCGGCTGCTGGTGCAATTGCTCGAGCAGTGGTTCAAGGTCTACGCCACGCAGCGCCTCGGCGGCAATGATGAGCAGGCCGGCGCCTTGCGCCAGTTCTTCGCACACTTGCCCCAGGTTGCTGGCGACGATCCCGCTGTAGCCGGCTTCGTTAAGCATCATCAGCGCCAATGAACCATCGCGGCCCATGGGCGCCAGCACGATGGCGCGCTCGGAGATGGGGGAGAGGGCCGGCACTAGCCCTCATCCTTGAGCAGAGGGGAGCCGGCGCCCATATAGGTTGGAATGCCGCGCAGCACACCCTGGAAGTTATCCAGGGGAACACCCACGGTCATGCCACGGCTGCCGATGCGATATTCGCGGATAGTCGACTCATGGGAGCCAGTCCTTTTCTTGATGATCGAAATGGCCCGGCGAACTTTGCCCAGAGCCTCGAAGTAACGCAGCAGGATCACGGTGTCAGCCAGGTAGGTGATGTCGACCGGGGTCTGCATGTCGCCCACCAGGCCGTGCTGGGCCACCGTCATGAAGGTCGCGGCACCGCGGCGGTTGAGGTACAGCAACAGCTCATGCATATGCAGGATCAACGCGTTTTCTTCAGGCATTGCGGCCTGGTAGCCGTTGATACTGTCGATGACCACCGTCTTGATGCCGCGTTCATCCACGCAGCGACGAACCCGGTGCGAAAATTCGCCGGGGGAGAGTTCAGCGGCGTCTACCTGTTCGATCAGCAGGTTGCCGGTGTCCCGTAGCGCGGCGAGATCAATGCCCATGTTTTTCATGCGCTCGAACAGCAGGCCCAGTTCTTCATCGAAGATAAACAGCGCAGCCTTTTCGCCTCGCGCCACGGCGGCGGCGGCGAAGATCATCGAGATCAGCGACTTGCCGGTGCCCGCCGGGCCGAGAATCAGGCTGCTGGAGCCGGTCTCGATACCACCGCCGAGCAAAGAGTCCAACTCCTCGATGCCACTGCTCAACGTTTGACGGTTATAACCACCGCGATGCTCGGCCGCTACCAGGCGCGGGAACACGTGAATGCCGTCGCCCATGATGGTGAAATCATGAAAGCCGCCACGGTATTTCTGGCCACGGTATTTCACTACGCGGATACGCCGACGCTCGGCACCGTAGGTGGGGGTCAGTTCTTCCAGGCGAATCACGCCGTGGGCCACGCTGTGCACGGTTTTATCCAGGGACTCGGTGGTCAGGTCGTCCAGCAGCAGTACGGTGGCGTCATAGCGTACGAAGTAGTGCTTGATCGCCAGGATCTGCCGGCGATAGCGCAAGGAGCTTTGCGCCAGAAGGCGGATCTCAGACAGGCTGTCGACCACCACGCGGGTCGGCTTGACCCGTTCTACCACTTCAAAGATCTGGCGGGTGGCTTCACCCAGCTCCAGGTCGGAGGAATACAGCAGACTTTGCTGGTGATCGGCGTTGAGCAGGCTTTCCGGAGGGGTCAGCTCGAAGATATGAATATGCTCATCCAAGTCCCAGCCGTGGGATTTGGCACCCTGGCGCAGTTCGTGCTCGGTTTCGGACAGGGTGATATATAAGCAACGTTCGCCGTTCTGCGCACCGGCCCGCAGAAAATGCAGGGCCACGGTGGTTTTACCGGTGCCGGGTTCGCCTTCGAGCAAAAACACGTGGCTTCGCGATAGCCCCCCGGCAAGAATGTCATCAAGACCTTCGACGCCGGTGGCCGCCTTTTCACTCAACAGCTGTTTGGATGTACTCAAGAAGTGCCCTCAGGTCACGTACAAGTAGAGGGGCACGCCGAATGGGACGCGCCATATTCACTTGACCGTAGTGGCCACTGGCGGTTCAACGTTTTGAATGATTTGGACGAAGAGAGGCTGCTTTTACAAGTTTTTGCAGTGCTGAACTGATCGCAGATCAGAGGCCCTGCTGTAGCGCCGGATCATCCGGGTTCTGTTGCTCCAGTTGAGCGAGCAGCACTTGGACGTTCTGCAACTGGCCGGTCTCTTTCCAGTAGTTGACCAGCAGCACGCGGGCTTTGCGGTTGGCGGGGTGACGCTGGACGATTTCTTCCAACTGGCGCTGGGCCGCCTCTACTTCGTCCTGGGCGTGCAGGGTCGTGGCCAGGTCGTAGCGATAATCCGGGTTGTCCGGCGCAAGCTCCACCGCCTTGGACAAGCCGAGCAGGGCGTAGGGCCGCTCGCCATGGTGCAGCAGCCACATGCCCAGAGCATGTTGCAGGTAGGCCGATTCGGGGTGCGCAGCCAATTGTCGGGCCAGCAGTTGACGCGACTCGTCAGTCTTTCCTTGTTTGTCCAGCAGTTCGATTTGCGATACCACCGCTTGCAGGTTGTCCGGCTGCAAGCGCATTGCCTGCTCCAGGGCGTTTTGCGCCTCCGGCAGCAGGGCGCTGTGGATGTACAGGCGCGCCAATTGAATCCAGCCTTCAGCCGTTTCGGGCTGGGCCTTCAGCGTTGTCACGAATTCGTCGAGTACCTGCTGCAGTGGGCCAAAGTACAAACCCAGGGTATCGGGCGACAGGCCGAGCAAGGCGTTGGCGGCGGCAAAGCGCACCGATTGTTCCGGATCGTCCAGCACCGGGCCGAGTAGCAAGGTACGTTGGCCAGTGGGCACCAGCCCGACGATGCTGTGAATCGCGGCTTCGCGCACCAGCGCCGACTCATTGGTCAGGTCTTTATCGGCCAGCTTCAGCGCCTGGGGGCTGGGGTAATTGGGCAGCTCGGCGTGCAAGGCGGCGCGGCGCTCGGGCGACAGGTCCGGCCGGCCCAGCTGTTGGTACAACACACGTGCGGCGCCTGGCTCGCCGTTATGCGCCTGCTTCAAGGCCTTGGAATAGCCATGGGCGATGGCCGGGGCGACGGCCACTGCCGGGGTACGGGAGAAAAACCAGGTGATCAGTACGATCAGCAACAGGGCGCACAGGCCGATGATGGAGTAACGGCGTGACTTTGACATGCAGGCGTCCGAAAGCTTGGGCAGCAAAGTTCCAAGCTTCGGTCAGTGCGAGGCGAGTGTCAAACCCGCGTCAGGTCAGCACGTAGTCCGCTGGCTCCAACGCTGGCGGCAGGTTGACTTCACCCAAGGCGGAGAGGATCTCGCGCTCCAATGTCCGCAGGATAGCGTCACACGGCAAGTCGTTTTCGTCGAAGCCGAAGGGGTCTTCCAATTCATCGCCAATCGCATCCAGGCCAAAGAAGGTGTAGCTGACAATCGCGGTGAACACTGGCGTCAACCAGCCAAGAGGCTCGGCCATGGCGAATGGCAGCAAGATGCAGAACAGGTAAATGGTGCGGTGCAACAGCAGGGTGTAGGGAAAGGGCAGTGGTGTGGTCTTGATGCGCTCGCATGCCGCCTGCACCTGGCTCAGGCTGACCAGCCGGGCTTCCAGTTGGGTGTAGCGCCATTCGCTGATCACGCCCTGTTGTGCCAGGACCGAAAAGCGCGCACCGACTGCTTGCAGCACGCTGTCCGGCAGGTTGGGGTGGCTCGCTGGCACGCTGATCCACGGGTGTATCGCCCGGGCTTGATCTTCATGGCGCAAATGCGCGACCAAGCCATGGGCAAAACCGCACAGGCCGCGCAGCAGGCCAGCACGCTCGGCGGTGTCCCCCAGCACCTGGGTCTCGCGAATCAGCGAGCGCACGTCAATGACCATTTGCCCCAGTTGCTTGCGGCCCTCCCACCAACGGTCGTAGCAGGCGTTGTTGCGAAAACTCATGAAGATCGACAGTGACAGGCCCAACAAGGTGAAGGGCGTAGCGTTGACCTTGGAAAAATAGGCGGGGTGCAGGGTTTCCACCAGCACGATGACCGAGGCCAACAGCGTGACCAGCAGGCTGCGCCAGGCAATGCGCTTGGCAATGGAGCCTTTGAGGGAGAACAGGATACCCAGGACGTTGGGTTTAGGGCGAACGATCATGGAGGGCTTCTGTGGCGGAGCAGGCTGTCAGATTAGAAGCTGCTATGCATCGCGTCCAATCACTTGGATCGACCGTCTGATCAGTCAACTCAATGACTAACGTGTGAACCGGCAGTACATAACCCTGTGGGAGCAGGCTTGCCTGCGAAAGCGGTGGTGCAGTGACAGTCGGGGTGACTGACCCACCGCCTTCGCGGGCAAGCCCGCTCCCACAGAAAAGCGAAAAAGCCCCCGTGTTCACTACGGACTGGCCAAACCAGTCAGCCAAGTTGAAGGCTTTGACCATTGCCGCTGCGCCGCTCTGGAGCGACTATTTCAGCGGTTTATCGAGTTGTAAACGTCCTGAAAATAAAAACACAGAAGGATAGGAAGCGATGCGTGAGTATTTGGCTGCCACTACCGAGTTTGATTACCAGCATACCGCCGACGCCGCACTGGCCGGCAATCTGCAGGCGCTCAATGCCTGTGTTGAATGCTGTGACCGTCACGCGCTGCCGGGGCGCATCGCGTTGTTCTGGGAAGGCAAGGACGGGCGCAGCGCCACCTCTACCTTTACCGAACTGCAGGAGCAGGCCGCACGTTTCGCCAACTTCCTGCTGGCCCAGGGCGTCAAGCGCGGTGACAAAGTGGCGGGCCTGTTGCCTCGCACTGCCGAATTGTTGGTGGTCGTGCTGGCAACGTGGCGCATCGGCGCGGTCTATCAGCCGCTGTTTACCGCGTTCGGACCCAAGGCGATTGAACATCGCTTGAACAGCTCTGGCGCAGCGCTGGTAGTCACCGATGCAGTGAACCGTCCCAAGCTGGCGGAGGTCGCCGACTGCCCGACCATCGTCACAGTCGCCGGGGCCAAAGGCGAAGGTATCGTGCGGGGCGACTACAGCTTCTGGGCCGAACTGCCCAATTACTCTTCTCACTGCGAGCCGGTGCTGCTGGGCGCAGAGGAGCCGTTCCTGCTGATGTTCACCTCCGGCACCACCGGCCCGTCCAAGGCGCTGTCGGTACCGCTCAAGGCCATCGTCGCGTTCCAGGGCTATATGCGCGACGCCGTGGACTTGCGCCCCGAGGACGCGTTCTGGAACGTTGCCGACCCTGGGTGGGCCTATGGCATCTATTTCGGCGTGACCGGGCCGTTGTCCATGGGGCACCCGATTACCTTCTACGATGGGCCGTTCACCCTGGAAAGCACCTGCCGGGTCATCAATAAATACGCGATCACCAACCTGACCGGTTCGCCCACGGCGTATCGGCTGTTGATTGCCGGTGGCGAACAGTTCGCCCGTTCGATCAAGGGCAAGCTGCGCATCGTCAGCAGCGCCGGCGAGCCATTGAACCCGGAGGTGATCCGCTGGTTCGCCGACAACCTGGGCGTGACCATCCACGACCATTACGGCCAGACCGAGCTAGGCATGGTGCTGTGCAATCACCATGGTTTGGCGCATCCGGTGCATGTCGGCTCGGCGGGTTTTGCCTCGCCAGGGCATCGCATCGTGGTGCTGGATGACAACCATCAGGAGCTGCCAGCCGGCCAACCCGGCATCCTTGCCATCGACCGCGAGCAATCGCCTATGTGCTGGTTTGCCGGGTACGACGGCGTGAAAACCAAGGCGTTCGTCGGCAAGTACTACCTCAGCGGCGACACCGTGGAGCTGAACCCGGACGGCAGCATCAGCTTTGTCGGGCGCAGCGACGACGTGATCACTACATCCGGCTACCGCGTGGGGCCCTTCGATGTGGAAAGCGCGTTGGTGGAACACCCTGCGGTGGTCGAGGCTGCCGTGGTCGGCAAGCCTTGCCCGGAGCGCACCGAGCTGGTCAAAGCCTTTGTGGTGATCAGTGAGCAATACCGTGCCACCCCGGAGCTGGCTGAAGAGTTGCGCCTGCATGTGCGTCAGCGCCTGGCCGCCCATGCGTACCCGCGGGAAATCGAATTTGTCAGCGACTTGCCCAAGACCCCGAGCGGCAAGCTGCAACGCTTTATTTTGCGCAATCAGGAAATAGCCAAGGCCCAGGCGGCCGTGGCGTGATCCCTTTAAAAGGAAACAACGATGCAGATTGAAAACAAGGTATTCCTGGTCAGCGGCGGCGCGTCGGGCCTCGGCGCGGCCACGGCTGAAATGCTGGTCGCCGCAGGTGCCAAGGTGATGCTGGTGGACTTGAACGCTGACGCCGTGGCCGCCAAGGCCGAGCAACTGGGCGACAACGCCCGCAGTGCCGTAGCAGACATCAGCCAGGAAGCCGCTGCAGAAGCGGCGGTGAAGGCGGCGGTCGAGGCCTTTGGTGGCTTGCATGGCCTGGTCAACTGCGCGGGTGTGGTGCGCGGCGAGAAGATCCTCGGCAAGAATGGCCCGCACGGCCTGGCAAGCTTTGCCCAGGTGATCAACGTCAACCTGGTCGGCAGCTTCAACCTGTTGCGCCTGGCCGCTGCGGTTATCGCTGAAACCGAGGCGAATGCCGACGGCGAGCGCGGCGTTATCATCAATACCGCCTCGGTGGCGGCATTCGATGGGCAGATCGGCCAGGCTGCGTACGCCGCCTCCAAGGGCGCGATCGCCAGCCTCACCTTGCCTGCCGCACGGGAACTGGCGCGCTTTGGTATCCGCGTGATGACCATTGCACCGGGCATTTTCGAAACCCCGATGATGGCCGGCATGACCGACGAAGTCCGCAACTCGCTGGCTGCCGGCGTGCCGTTCCCGCCACGCCTGGGCAAGCCCGCCGAATATGCCGCGCTGGTACGCCACATCGTTGAAAACAGCATGCTCAATGGCGAGGTGATCCGTCTCGACGGTGCCTTGCGCATGGCCGCCAAATAAGGAGCAATTGCCATGAACGACCCTATTGTTATTGTCAGCGCCGTGCGCACGCCCATGGGCGGTTTCCAGGGCGACCTCAAAAGCCTGACCGCACCGCAGCTGGGCGCAGCCGCCATTCGTGCGGCGGTCGAGCGTGCCGGTATCGCCACCGATGCTGTCGACGAAGTGCTGTTTGGCTGTGTGCTGCCCGCCGGGCTTGGACAGGCGCCTGCCCGCCAGGCTGCCCTGGGCGCCGGGTTGGACAAGGGCACGCGCTGCACCACCCTCAACAAAATGTGCGGTTCCGGCATGGAAGCGACGATTCTGGCCCACGATTCGCTGCGCGCTGGCAGCGTGGATGTGGTGATCGCAGGCGGCATGGAAAGCATGTCCAACGCCCCGTACCTGCTGGATCGTGCGCGCAGCGGCTACCGCATGGGCCACGGCAAGGTGCTGGACCATATGTTCCTCGACGGCCTCGAAGATGCTTACGACAAGGGGCGCCTGATGGGCACCTTTGCCGAGGACTGCGCCGAGCACAATGGTTTTACCCGGGAAGCCCAGGACGCGTTTGCCATCGCTTCCCTGACCCGCGCACAAGAGGCCATCACCCACGGCAGCTTTGCCAGTGAAATCGTCCCGGTGCAGGTCACCGTGGGCAAGGAACAAAAAACCATCCTTCACGATGAGCAACCGCCGAAAGCCAAGCTGGACAAGATTGCCAGCCTTAAACCGGCGTTCCGTGACGGCGGTACAGTGACGGCAGCCAACTCCAGCTCGATCTCCGATGGCGCCGCGGCGTTGTTGCTGATGCGTGAGTCCGAGGCACTCAAGCGCGGCCTCAAGCCGTTGGCAGTGATCCACGGGCACGCCGCGTTTGCCGATGAGCCTGGGCTGTTTCCGGTGGCGCCGGTGGGGGCAATTCGCAAACTGATGAGCAAGACCGGCTGGAGCCTCGACGAGGTGGACCTGTTCGAAATCAACGAGGCCTTCGCCGTGGTCAGCCTGGTGACCATGAGCAAGCTGGAGATTCCCCACGACAAGGTCAACGTGCATGGTGGTGCCTGTGCATTGGGCCACCCCATTGGTGCCTCCGGCGCACGCATCCTGGTGACGTTGCTCGCGGCCCTGCGCCAGAAGGGCCTCAAGCGTGGCGTCGCCGCTATCTGCATTGGCGGCGGTGAAGCCACGGCCATGGCCGTTGAATGCCTGTATTGAGGATGACCAATGTTGCCCAATGACGAACAACTGCAAATCAGCGACGCCGCCCGGCAATTTGCCCAGGAGCGTTTGAAACCCTTCGCCGCCGAGTGGGACCGCGAGCATCGTTTTCCCAAGGAGGCCATTGGGGAAATGGCCGAACTGGGATTTTTCGGCATGCTGGTCCCGGAACAGTGGGGCGGTTGCGACACCGGTTACCTTGCCTACGCCATGGCCCTGGAAGAAATCGCCGCTGGCGACGGTGCCTGCTCCACGATCATGAGCGTGCACAACTCGGTGGGTTGCGTACCGATCCTCAAGTTTGGCAATGACCAGCAGAAAGAGCAGTTCCTCACGCCCCTGGCCAGCGGCGCCATGCTCGGTGCCTTCGCGCTGACCGAACCCCAGGCCGGCTCCGACGCCAGCAGCCTGAAAACCCGTGCGCGCCTTGAAGGCGACCACTATGTACTCAACGGCTGCAAACAGTTCATCACCTCCGGGCAAAACGCCGGGATCGTGATTGTGTTTGCGGTCACTGACCCCGCCGCAGGCAAGCGTGGAATCAGCGCGTTTATCGTGCCCACCGATTCGCCCGGTTATACCGTGGCACGGGTGGAAGACAAGCTGGGGCAGCATGCCTCGGACACTTGTCAGATCCTGTTTGAAGACGTGAAAGTACCGGTGGCCAACCGTCTGGGCGAGGAGGGCGAGGGCTACAAAATCGCCTTGGCCAACCTGGAAGGTGGCCGCGTGGGCATCGCCTCCCAGTCGGTGGGCATGGCCCGCGCCGCCTTCGAAGCGGCCCGCGACTACGCCCGTGAGCGTGAAAGCTTTGGCAAGCCGTTGATCGAACACCAGGCCGTGGCCTTTCGCCTGGCCGACATGGCCACCCAGATCGCCGTCGCCCGGCAGATGGTGCATTACGCCGCCGCCCTGCGTGACAGTGGCAAGCCGGCGCTGGTGGAAGCGTCCATGGCCAAGCTGTTTGCGTCCGAAATGGCCGAGAAAGTCTGCTCGGCCGCCTTGCAAACCTTGGGCGGTTACGGTTACCTGAACGACTTCCCCCTTGAGCGGATCTACCGCGACGTGCGGGTCTGCCAGATTTACGAAGGCACCAGCGATATTCAACGCATGGTCATCTCACGCAATCTTTAAGGAGCCGATACATGAGTTACGAAACCATCCTGCTTGACGTCCAGGGCCGTGTCGGGCTGATCACGCTCAACCGTCCCAGCGCACTGAACGCCTTGAATGCACAACTGGTCAGTGAGCTGAACCAGGCGCTGGACAGCCTGGAAGCCAACCCTGAAATTGGCTGCATCGTGCTGACTGGCTCGAAAAAAGCCTTCGCGGCCGGTGCCGACATCAAGGAAATGGCCGAGCTGACCTACCCGCAGATCTATATGGACGACTTGTTCAGCGACAGCGATCGCGTGGCCAATCGCCGCAAGCCGATCATCGCCGCCGTGAATGGCTTCGCCCTGGGCGGTGGCTGCGAACTGGCCCTGATGTGTGACTTTATCCTTGCCGGCGACACCGCCAAATTCGGTCAGCCGGAAATCAATCTGGGCGTGCTGCCGGGCATGGGCGGCACCCAGCGCCTGACCCGTGCAGTGGGCAAGGCCAAGGCCATGGAAATGTGCCTGACCGGGCGTTTTATTGACGCGGTAGAGGCCGAGCGCTGCGGGATTGTCGCGCGTATTGTGCCCGCCGATGAGTTGCTGGAAGAAGCGCTGAAAGTGGCCACCCTGATCGCTGGTAAATCCGTACCGATCAGCATGATGGTCAAGGAAAGCGTGAATCGTGCGTTTGAAGTCAGCCTGTCCGAAGGCGTGCGCTTTGAGCGCCGGGTGTTTCATGCGGCGTTCGCGACCCAGGATCAGAAGGAAGGCATGGCCGCATTCGTGGCCAAGCGGGCGCCGGAATTCAAGGATAAATAACCCTGCCAAACCCCGCATAGCAAAGGTGGGAGCTGGCTTGCCTGCGATGGCATCGCCTCGGTTAGCTGATGGACCGAGGTGTCTGCATCGCAGGCAAGCCATAATGCCAGACGGTCAAGGCATTTTTGTAGGAGCGAGCTTGCTCGCGAGAAGCTCACAGACGCCGCGGTCAGTCAGCAAGCACGCGTTATCGTTGACGTTTTTCGCGAGCAAGCTCGCTCCTACAGAAGGCGATGGTGTCATGTCCGTTAGAGCTGGTAGTTTTTCAACTCCCTGGCAATCACCATCCGCTGAATCTCGCTGGTGCCTTCATAAATCTGCGTGATCCGTGCATCCCGGTAGTAACGCTCCACCGGGTAATCCTCCAGATACCCATACCCACCATGGATCTGCATCGCCTTGGAGCAGACCCGCTCGGCCATTTCCGAGGCGAACAGCTTGGCCTGGGAGGCTTCGGACAAGCACGGTTTGCCGGCAGTGCGCAGGCGTGCGGCGTGGAGGATCAGCAGGCGCGCAGCGTTGAGCTGGGTTTGCATGTCGGCCAGCAGGTTGGCCACGCTCTGGTGTTCGATGATTGCCTTGTCGAACTGCACCCGATCACGGGCGTAGGCCAGCGCGGCTTCAAACGCGGCGCGGGCGATGCCCAGGGCCTGGGCGGCGATACCAATGCGGCCGCCTTCCAGGTTGGAGAGGGCGATGGCCAGCCCCTTGCCGCGCTCACCCAACAGATTGGCTTCGGGAACCTTGCATTGGCTGAGGGTGACGGCGCAGGTGTCTGACGCACGAATGCCCATCTTGTGCTCGGTGCGGTCGACCACGAAACCTGGGGTATCGGTGGGCACCAGGAACGCCGAAATACCTTTCTTGCCCAGGTCCGGATCGGTCACGGCGAACACGATGGCCAACTTGGCCCGCTTGCCGTTGCTGACAAACTGCTTGGCGCCATTGATGACCCATTGGCCATCACGCAGTTCGGCACGGGTGCGCAGGTTATGGGCTTCGGAACCGGCCTGGGGTTCGGTCAGGCAGAAGCAACCGATGGCCTGGCCACTGGCGAGTTCGGCCAGCCAGGTGTGTTTCTGTTCGGTTGTGCCGTAGTTGAGGATCGGCCCGCAACCCACTGAATTATGGATGCTCATCAACGCGCCCGTCGCAGCGTCACCGGCGGATATTTCCTCCACGGCCAGGGCGTAGGCGACGTAATCGACATAGGTGCCACCCCATTCCTCCGGGACGACCATGCCTAGCAGGCCCAACTCGCCCATCTTCGCCACCAGGGCGTCGTCGATCCAGCCGGCTTTTTCCCAGGCTTGGGCATGGGGGGCGATTTCGCCACGGGCAAAATCCCGCGCCATGTCGCGGATCATCACTTGTTCTTCAGTGTATTCAAGATCTTGCATGGCTTATTTCCCAATCTGCACGAAGTCGCGGAAGAAGCTGTCCACATGGCTGGCATCCAGCGCATGGAGGGTGGGCGGGTTCCACTTCGGAGTCTTGTCCTTGTCGATGATCAGGGCGCGAACCCCTTCGATCAGGTCGCCGCGCTCGAACCATTGGCGATCCAGATGCAGTTCGAGGGCAAAGCACTGTTCCAGTGGCAAGTGGCGGCCACGGCGCAGCATCTCCAGGGTCACGGCCATGGCCAGGGGCGAGCGCGTCTGCATGAGGTTGGCGGTGGTCAGTGCCCAGTCGTGACTATCGGCCACGGTTACTTGCTGCAGTTGCTCGACGATGCTGGGCACGTCCGGCAACCCGAAAAAGTGGTCAATGGCCGGGCGCAAGGCCGCCAAGGGGGCGTCGGGCAATTGCTGCACGGCGAGCTTGGCGAGTGCGCCTTGCAGGTCCTTGAGCGGCGAGTCGTGCCATTGCAGGCCGTCGAGTTTCTGATCCAGCTCAACCAACTTGGCGCTGTCGATGTACCAGTCTGCCAACCCGCAGTACAAGGCATCGGCCGCACGGATCTGCACGCCAGTCACCCCAAGGTAAGTACCCAACTCACCCGGAATGCGTGAGAGGAAATAGCTGCCGCCGACATCCGGGAAGTAGCCGATGGCCACTTCCGGCATCGCCAGGCGGCTGCGTTCGGTGACTACCCGCAGGTCCGCACCTTGCACCAGGCCCATGCCACCGCCGAGGACGAAGCCGTCCATCAACGCCAGTACGGGTTTGCGGTAGTGGTGAATGGCCAGGTCGAGGGCATATTCCTCGACGAAGAAGTCCTGGTGCAGGGTGTCGCCTTGCTTGAAGCTGTCGTACAGCGAGCGGATGTCGCCGCCGGCGCAAAAGGCTTTCTCACCGGCGCCGCGCAGTACCACGGCGTAGACCTCGGCGTCGTCGGCCCAGGCCTGCAAATGCGCGGTTAACTGGCGGACCATGTCCAGGGTGATGGCGTTCAAGCCAGCGGGACGATTGAGGGTGAGGTGGCCGATATGGTTGCGCACGCTTGCCAGGACAGCGTCCTGCTGCACCTCGGCGTGGCTTGCTTGGGATGAAACCTGAGCAGTCATCTCTAACTCCCTGCTTTTATTGTCTTTATCAAGATGTTCGCGGGTGAACTCTCTCGTGATCGTACCAGTGCAAATTTGCCTCGTACAACCCGGAATCCTGCAGGTCGTTGTTGCATTTATGCAGTGCCGGTCAAACCACCCGGCTGGCCAGAACCTCACCGATACTGCGACGTCGGGCATGGCCCTCGGCGGCGTGGATCAGTTGCTCCAACTCTGTCGGTTCGACATCGTAGAACTGCTCCATCTCGGCCAACGCGAGCTTGAGATCGGCTGCCGTGATGCTCGGCTCGCTCACGGCATTGGCAGTGCCCAGGATAACCGGGGCTGGCTCGGCAAGGCCCTTGGGATAACGCGTGCGCGTGGCATTGTTATAGGCCAGCGCGCAGGCGAGCAGGGCGCCGGCGCCGAGCATCACCGGCGCAAGCTCGTACCAGCCGAGGTTGACCGATGCCGGATCGGCCAGCACCAGGGTCATGGCCAGGCCGCCGGCCGGTGGGTGCAGGCAGCGCAGCCAGCAGATGAGAATCACGGTCATGCCCGCCGCCAGGCAGGCGCTGCCCAAGGTGCGCCCCAAGACGCGGGCGACCAACAACGCGACGATGCCTGCACACAGGTAACTGCCCATGATTGACCAGGGTTGGGCCAGCGCCCCCGACGACACGGCAAACAGCAGTACGGCCGATGCGCCAAGCGGGCCGAGCAGGTGCAGGGCCACCTCCATGCCGAACACCTGGGCACAGGCCCAGACACTGAACATCGTGCCCAGGGCCATGCCGATGGCTGCACGGCTCCATTCGGCGGGACGGGTGTTGATTGCAGCGGGTAACCAGCGAGCGAGCATTGAGAGACGGTCCATAAACAGCGGGCGAAAAAAAAGGCCTGCCTGGTTTCCCGGAACAGCCCTTTGAAGGTTCCAACATTTGGGGGAAGGAACCTGTGCAGTGTGCAGTGCTTGATAACGCGGCGCCAATGCATATTAATGAGGGTTAAATGCAAAATAAATGCAGCTAAAAGGCCTCGCCGTAGGTAATCGGCCCGGAGTCTGCGGGTGTAGCCGGATTGATCTTGCCCAGCACGCGACTATGGGTTTCTTCATTGAACAGACGCGCTTGCAGGTCTTCGCGCAGCCTTGGATCGTCGGCCAGCGGCCCTTTCAACGCCACCAGTGCGTCACGCAACGCCATCAAACGATCCAGCCTGGGTAAAGGGAGGGTTAACAGGTTTTCTCGCACGGCATTGTCCTCTCGATGAAGTAAGCCATCGCGCGCGGGCAGCCTACAACGTCCTTGTTGTCATGAAGTGCCCTGGCCCAAGCGTTTCAGGGCAGTCCTGGCGGTCGGGTGGTAGATAGTAAGTGCACGTGGCAGCGAGTCTACAGTTGGGCTCCGAGCACCGGAAGGGAAAGTGCACCAGCCATTACGCAAACAAATGTAGGTGTTTTCTTGGTACCTATGATGAAAGTCGCCCACTCGTGGAGGAGTGGGCGTTCTTTCTTACAGTGCAGCGGGCATAGCACTCAAGGCGTCGTGGCTTTTGCCAAGTGCAGCAACACATACGGATTTTTGTCGAACGCTGCGGTGAGCGTCGGCGTGATTGAGCGCAGGCGCGGATCGTCCAGTGCCTGGAAGTCAGCCTGGCTCATGACCAACCATGCCGGCGCCTGGACCGGTTTCAATTCGGCAGGCAGTTGGGTAAACAGCGGCACCTTGTCGCAATCGAAGTTGACCATGAACTTGATAGCTTTCGCGTCTTTGCCCAGTGCATGCAACACCAGCGGCGCCGGTTGCTGCTGAACGTGCGCCTTGACGGCAAGGCTGAAGGTGCGGGTGTCGTACACCTGACGTTCCAGGGGTTCAACCACCATGATGTAGGTGGTCCAGAGGGCGAGCACGGCGGCCAAGGCGGGGCCGTAGGTGCGCAGCCGCGAGCGGAGCAATGCCAGCAGGGCCAGCACCTGTAGCGTGCCGAGCACGACGAAGATCAGCTCAAGGTCGGCCAGCGGTTCCGGGTAGCGCCGCCGCGCCACCATCAAGCCAATGGCCAACAGCGTTGGCAACAGCGTCCAGATGCCCAGCATCAAGGCGCGTAGCCACGCAAACTGTCGCCCTTGCGTGACCGCGAAGGGGTACGCGGCAATGATCGCGGCCATCGGCAGCATCGGCAGGATGTAGCGCGCTTTCTTGGCTTGAGGTACCGACAGGCCCAGCATCACCAGCACAGCCGCTGCCGCGCAGTAGAGCACCAGCTTCAAGGCCGGGGCCGGTGCGCGTCGACCGTCCATCAGCACCGCCAGCAGCACTAACAATGCCAGTGGATAGGCCAGGGCGTAGTTGCCCAGGGAACTGGTGAAGTAATACAGGACGCCGCCGGAGCCTTCGCTGCCATCCATTCGCCCCAGGAACTGCATGCGAATCACGTCATGCATGAAGTTTTCACCGCCGCTGAGCTTGGCCAGCAGCAGCAACAGACCGACGCACGCCGCCAGCAGCGCCAGTGCCAGCAGGCCGAAGCTGAACAGCTGGCGCCACTGGCGGTTGATCAGGTAATAGCTGCACAACACGCCCGTAGGGATCACCAGGCCGATCGGGCCACGGATGGCAAACCCCAGCAGCAACAGCAAAAACACCCAATGCAGGCGCTTGGCGGCAGCGAAATGATCATGGGCATAGCCTAGGTAGAACACCGCCAACGCCACGGCGGCGAGCATCTGGTCGAGGGAGACTGCACGGGTTTCGCTGATGAACGTACTGCTGAGCAGCAGCATCGCAATACTCAGCAGGCCCCAACGTGGCGAGTAGGGTGCCGTGAGGCGATAGACCAGCACCACGATCAGCGCCGAAGCGACCGCCGTGGGCAGCCACGCCGTCAGGCTGGTGACCTGGCCCAGGGGCAACGACAGCAGCCACGTCAGCAGGGTCGAGGTCGCCAGGTAATCGGCATACGGCTGACCATAGGTGGTGGGAAAGAAACTCGGGCCATGGCGCAGCATTTCCTGGGCAAACAGCACAAAGCGCGAATCAAAGCCGATGATCGCCTGGTGCCAGTTGCCGACGATAAACAACAGCAGCGCCAAGAGCCCAAGCCCCAGGGACTGGCGGCGGATCGTTGCACGCTGCCCGGACGGTAAGGCGATGTTCACTTAGCAAGCGTCCTTGACCTGTTCCACCCAGTTTTGCTGGGGGATCGGTAACTCGCAGGAGTCGCCGCGGCCGATGGGGAAGTACTTGAAGCCTTTGCGCGTCAGGCGCTCGCCGTCGTACAGGTTACGGCCGTCGAAGATCACCGGGGTTTTCAGGCGCTGGTGAATCAGGTCAAAGTCCGGCGCCTTGAATTGCTGCCATTCAGTGCACACGATCAACGCATCGGCGCCGCCCAAGGTGGATTCCGGGGTGCCCATCAGCATCAGGCGCGGGTCATCGCCGTAGATGCGTTGGGTTTCCTGCATGGCTTCAGGGTCGAAGGCGCGCACATTGGCCCCGGCAGCCCACAGGGCTTCCATCAGCACGCGGCTGGGGGCGTCACG
This sequence comes from Pseudomonas sp. PA-1-3F, assembly GCF_021609665.1. Lineage (NCBI taxonomy): Bacteria > Pseudomonadati > Pseudomonadota > Gammaproteobacteria > Pseudomonadales > Pseudomonadaceae > Pseudomonas > Pseudomonas sp. PA-1-3F. Next base: position 69,379 of record NZ_WJZD01000018.1, read on the forward strand.
CATGTCATCGGTGTTGGGCTTGAAGGCCAGGCCCCACAAAGCAAACGTCTTGCCCTTGAGGTTGCCCTGGAAGAACGCGTTGATGCGCTCGAACAGCTTGCTCTTCTGGCGCTGGTTGATGGCTTCCACGGCTTCGAGCAGGTCGCTGGAGCAGTTGGCCTGCTTGGCGCTGTGGATCAGGGCGCGCATGTCTTTGGGGAAGCACGAGCCGCCATAACCGCAGCCAGGGTAGATAAAGTGGTAGCCGATGCGTGAGTCGGCACCGATGCCCAGGCGCACCGACTCAATGTCGGCACCCAGGTGTTCAGCCAACTCGGCGATCTGGTTGATGAAGCTGATCTTGGTGGCCAGCATGCAGTTGGCGGCGTACTTGGTCAGTTCGGCGCTGCGCAGGTCCATGAAGATGATGCGATCGTGGTTGCGGTTGAAGGGCGCGTACAGGTCGCGCATCACGTCGCGCACCTCTTCACGCTCGCAGCCGATGATGATCCGGTCCGGGCGGCGGCAGTCGGCAACGGCTGAGCCTTCCTTGAGGAATTCCGGGTTGGAGACGATATCGAACTGCAGCTCACGGCCGGCGGCGCGCAGGTTATTGAGGATGTGGTCGCGCAATGTGTCGCCAGTGCCGACCGGTACAGTGGATTTTTCCACCAGGATCACCGGCGCCACGCGATGGCGGGCTACCGCATCACCTACCGACAGCACGTATTTCAGGTCGGCCGAGCCGTCTTCATCCGACGGCGTGCCCACGGCAATAAACAACACTTCACCGTGCTCGACGGCGAGTTTTTCGTCGTGGGTAAAGCGCAGGCGCCCGCTTTCCAGGTTGTCCTTGACCATGGCTGCCAGGCCCGGCTCGAAGATGGTCACATGCCCCTTCTGCAGCGATTCGACCTTGTGCTTGTCAACGTCCATGCAAATGACATCGTGACCGACTTCGGCTAATACAGTGGCCTGGACCAGACCAACGTAACCACTACCAAATACACTGATTTTCATGGGGTATTCCTGGGACTTGAGGTGCTAGCACGACGAGAGTTGATAACCAGTACGCCGAGGATGACCAAGGCCACCCCCAGGGTTTTTGAACGCGAAAAATCTTCGTTGAACACCGGCAGGCAGGCGGCCAGCAAATACACCAGCGCGTAGCTGATACTGAGCAGCGAATAGGCGCGGCCCAGGGGTAAGTGCTTCAGTGCGCCGAGCCAGCACAGCATCGACAGCGCATAGGCGATGATCGCCAGGATCACCACGCCCAGGGCGCCCAGGTCGATGCTGTTATCCGTGAAGGCAGCCAGCCATTGGGTGGGAAGCGGCAGGCGCGTCATGCTCCAGCGCATGCCCAGTTGGGCACCACTCACCAGGCCGACACTGCCCAAAGCCAGGGCGAAACCCCACACGCGACTCATACCTGGCGCCCCAGCAAGACCACGCCGGCAATCACCAGCCCCACGCCCAGCCAGTGACGGCCATCAATGGGTTCGTGAAACACAAAGCGCGCCATCAGCGTGACCAGCACAAAATTCAGGCTGAGCATGGGGTAGGCAATGCCGACTTCCAGGCGCTGCAACACCAGCAGCCACACCAGCAAGCCCAGGCCCAGGCACACCAGCGCCGACCACAACCACGGTGAGCGCAGTTTCGGTGCCCAGCCGTCCGGCACGTCGCGCCAGCTTTCCACGGCGAATTTTTGCGAGACTTGGCCCATGCAGGTCAGCAGGCAGGCCGTGAGCAGTAGCAGCAGGGTGATCATGGCGCGACCTGCGGGAAAATCAGGATCACGATCTTGCCTTGCGCATAACGCTTGCCGTCAGTGGGCAGCAGTGCGAGTTCTTCTTTTTCGCCGGTGCTATTGACGCGCATCACCACGCCCACCGCGCCGGTACGCCGGGTTTCGGCCATCCACGCCTGGATGCGGTTACGGTCGACCAGACGCGGGGCCGTATCCTCGTAAGCCAGGCCGTACTTGACCTCACCCGAGGTGTTGTACAGCGTGATATCGGGACGCTTGAGGCGCCAGGACAGCGCCGAGGCGGCGCCCAGGTCGTTGCTCAGCAGGGCAACGCTGGGTTGCAATTCGTCGATGTGATCAATGATGAACTGGTCCGGGGTCTTGTTGTAAACCACCGAATGAGGCAACGCCGCAGGCACCAGCAGCACCAGTAATCCACTGCCGATCAGCGGCGCGGCCCACAATGCCAAAGGGCGCGCCGCTTGCAGCAGATTGACCACAATCCAACCGAACAAAAAGATGAACACCAGCACCAGGCTGAGGGTTTCTTCTCCCGGTTCGTATACCGGCTTCTTCAACTGGAACCAGCTGAGGGCCAGCAAGACCAGCACACCGATCACCAGGTTCAACCAACCATTGATGCGCAACACACGCCCGCGCCCTTGAGCCAGTTTGTCGCTCAGGGCCGAGCCCATCAGCAAGGCCAGGGGGAGCATGCACGGCATGATGTAGGAGGGCAGCTTGCCTTTGGCCAGGCTGAAAAAGGCCAGGGGCATCAACAGCCACAGTAGCAGGAACGCGGTTTTCGGCACGCGACGTTGCAGCCAGGCCTGCTTGAACGCGGACGGCAATAGCGCAACCCACGGCAGCGCGAACCCTACCAGCAGCGGCAAGTAATACCAGAAAGGTTCGGCGTGCTGGGCGTCTTCACCGGCAAAGCGTTGGATGTGCTCGTGCCAGAAAAAGAAATGCCAGTAGTCCGGCTCTTGCAGGTGCACGGCCAGGGCCCACGGCACGCTGACAGCAATCGCCACCACCACGGCAACAGGGCCAAATTTGCACAACTCGCCAAAACGTTTTTGCCAGACGGCGTAGGGCAGGGCGACCAGCACCGGCAGCAACCAGGCCAGGAAGCCCTTGGTCATGAAGCCCATGCCGCACGCCAGGCCCAGCAAGGCCCAGGACCACAAGCGCGCACGCCGCGTGGTGCTGTCGAAACAGAACCACAAGGCCACGCCTGTCAGGTTGACCCAGAAGGTGAACTGCGGGTCCAGGTTGGCATAGCCGCCCAGCGCGGCCACGCTGACGAAGCTCATGTAGAGCAGCGTGCTGACCAGGCTTTTTTGCGGGTCGTTCCACAACCGGCGAGAGACCAGATACACCAGCAGAATGCTCAAACCGGTGCTCAATGCCGAGGCAAACCGCACGCCGAACAGGTTCTGCCCGAAGATCGCCTGGCCCAGCGCGATCATCCAATAGCCTGCGGCGGGCTTTTCGAAGTAGCGAATGCCCATGAAGTGCGGCGCGGCCCACTTGCCGGTCAGCAGCATTTCCTGGCTGATTTGCGCATAGCGGGTTTCATCTGGAATCCACAGGCCATGGGTGGCCAATGGCAGCAGGTAGAACACGGCAAACGCCAGCAGGAGCAGGGGCAAAGCCCAGCGGCGGATCATGCCTGCTGCACTCCCAGCCAACCCTCGCGGCCGCTCAATGCGCCGCGCACCAACTGTTGCTGGGGCAGGGTGGTCACATCCGTGGGCAACAGCTCGCCCAAGGGTTTGAAATCAATGCCGCGCTGCCCGGCCTGGGCGAGCAACTGGCGAAAATCATTGGCCATCAGAATCCCTTCTACTTCTGCGTGGATCGTGTAGACGTTCAGCTTTGACGCGTTGAAGCGATCAAGAATGAAGCGGTTGAAATCGTTGGCAGCCACCACCGGCCCGACGACTTCGTCGAAGGTCGGCAGGTCTACCGGAATTTGTGGGGTGCCCGCGCTGCCATCGGCCAGGGTTGGTCGAAACAGGCTGGAGCCCCGGCAATCGCTGTTGTAGCGAAAGTTGAAGCCTTGCTTGGCTTGCACCACACGCTCATCGGCACGCCAGCCAGCGGCCGCTGAACAGTCGATACGTTCGCCGAGGATGTCGCTCAAGGTGTCTACGCCGCGTCGAATTTGCTCGACCAGTTGTGCCTCGCTCCAACGCCCGGTGTTGGCCTGCCAACCATGGTGGTCCCAGGCGTGCAGGCCGACTTCATGCCCGGCCGCCTTGGCCTGGCGCATCAAATGCCCCAGGTCTCGGCCAATCGGCTTGCCTGGCCAGGCAGTGCCGGCCAACAAGATGTCCCAGCCATACAGGCCGGCCGCGTTGGAGCGCAGCATCTTCCACAGGAACTGCGGGCGGATCAGGCGCCACAAGTGACGCCCCATGTTGTCCGGCCCGACACTGAAGAAGAACGTCGCTTTGACCCCGGCTTCGGCCAGGGAGTCGAGCAACCGTGGCACACCTTCACGGGTGCCGCGGTAGGTGTCGACGTCGATGCGAAGACCTGCCTGCATTACTTTTTATCCGCAATTTCAAGCATGGCTTCACGCAAGAAGAAATCGAGCGTGTTGCCGATGGTTTCGCTCATCTGCACGCTCGGCTCCCAGTTCAGCAGGCGCTTGGCGTTTTCGATGCTCGGCTTGCGGTGCGCCACGTCCTGGTAGCCTGTGCCGTAGAACGCCTTGCTCTCGACGTCGCGGAAACCGGCGAACGGCGGGAAATTGTGGCGCAGTGGGTGAGCCTCGAACTGACGCAGCAGTTCTTCGCCCAACTGGCGAATGCTGGCTTCGTTTTCGGGGTTGCCGATGTTGATGATCTGACCGTCGCAGACGCCATTGTCGTTATCAATGATGCGCGCCAGGGCTTCGATGCCGTCGGCAATGTCGGTGAAGCAACGCTTCTGCTCACCACCGTCGAACAGACGGATCGGCGTGCCTTCCACCAGGTTCAGGATCAGCTGGGTAATGGCGCGGGAGCTGCCGATACGCGCCGAGTCCAGACGGTCCAGGCGCGGGCCCATCCAGTTGAATGGACGGAACAGGGTGAACTTCAAGCCCTTGTCGCCGTAAGCCCAGATCACGCGGTCCAGCAGTTGCTTGGAGACGGAGTAGATCCAGCGTTGCTTGTTGACCGGGCCCACTACCAGGTTGGAGGTGTCTTCGTCGAAATACTGGTCTTGGCACATGCCATAGACTTCGGAGGTCGACGGGAAAATCACGCGCTTGTTGTACTTGACGCAGTAGCGCACCAGCTTGAGGTTTTCTTCGAAGTCCAGTTCGAATACGCGCAGCGGGTTACGGGTGTATTCGATCGGCGTGGCGATGGCCACCAGCGGCAGCACCACGTCGCATTTCTTGATGTGGTACTCGATCCACTCGGTGTGGATGCTGATGTCGCCTTCCACGTAATGGAAATTCGGGTGGCTGCGCAGGCGCTCGATGGCGTCGGAGCCGATGTCCAGGCCATAGACTTCGTAGCGGTCGTCACGCAGCAGGCGCTCGGACAGGTGGTTACCGATAAAACCGTTCACGCCCAGGATCAGCACACGGGTACGGCGCGGCTTGCGACCCGACTCGGCGCCGCGCAGTACGGAGCCATCCACCAGGCCCAGTTCATCAGCCAGGGACGGGCCGGCCAGGTACAGGCCGTTTTCGTTGCGCTGGCCGAACTTGACCACCAGGGAATCTTCACCGCAGGCAATGCGCAGCGGGTTGACGCTGATTACACGGCCAGGCGCCAGACCTTCGTTGCCTTTGACCACGTCGGCTTGCCACACGATCAGCTTGTGCTCGCCCACGGCGCAGAAGGCGCCCGGATAGGGCTGGGTCACTGCGCGTACCAGGTTGAACAGTTGCTCGGCAGGTTTTTTCCAGTCCAGCTTGCCATCGGCGGCGGTGCGACGACCGAAGTAGGTGGCTTTGCTCTCATCCTGGGCGGTTTCGCTCAGCTTGCCCTGGGCCAGCTGTGGCAGGGCATCACGCAGCAGCGCCGTGGCCGCATCACGCAGCTTGGCGTGCAGGCTCAGGCCGGTATCGCTGCGCTCGATGGTGACTTTTTGCTGGGCCAGGATGGCGCCGGCATCGGCACGCTTGACCATGCGATGCAGGGTCACGCCGGTTTCGGTTTCGCCGTTGACCAGCACCCAGTTGGCCGGGGCGCGGCCACGGTATTTAGGCAGCAAGGAGCCGTGCAGGTTGAACGCGCCTTTGCGGGCGGTGGCCAACAGCGGCTCGCTCAGCAGGTTGCGGTAGTAGAACGAGAAGATGTACTCCGGGTTCAGCTTGGCGATGCGTTCGACCCACAGCGGGTGGTTGGCGTCTTCCGGTGCATGCACCGGGATGCCATTGCGGGCGCAAAGTTGGGCTACGGAGCCGTAGAAGTTGTTTTCCTTGGGGTCATCGGCATGGGTGAACACGGCGGCGATGTCGTAACCGGCGCTGAGCAGCGCTTCAATGCCTGCGCAGCCAATATCGTGGTAGGCGAATACAACAGCTTTTGAACTCATGACTGGACCTGATCCGAAGAAGAAGTAGAAGTATGGGAAGACACCAGACCGTCGACCACGACGACTGGAGCCGGTGCTGCCGGTTGGTTGCGCAGCACTTTTTCAATAAAGAAGCGTGGGCGGGCGCGGACATCGCTGTACATGCGGCCCAGGTATTCGCCCAGCAGGCCCATGCCGATGAACTGGCCACCGGTGAACACAAACAACACCGCAAACAGCACGAACAGGCCATCACCGGCCCAGTCGGCGCCGAAGGCCAGGCGCATGACGATCAGGGCAAAGGCAAACAGCACGCCCAGCGCCGCCAGGCTGAAACCGACGATGGACAGCAGGCGCAAGGGCGTGGTGGTCATGCAGGTCAGCAGGTCGAACATCAGGCTGATCAGGCGCATGGCGCTGTATTTGGATTCGCCGTGCTCACGTTCGGCGTGGTGCACCAGGATTTCCGTGGTGTGGCGGGCGAAGCCGTTGGCCAGGATAGGAATGAACGTGCTGCGTTCACGGCAGGCGAGCATGGCGTCGACAATGGTGCGTCGGTAGGCGCGCAACATGCAGCCGTAGTCGGTCATGGCCACGCCGGTAGAGCGCTGCACGGCAAGGTTGATCAAGCGCGACGGCCAGCGGCGGAAGGCCGAGTCCTGGCGGTTATTACGCACGGTGGCGACCACGTCGTAGCCCAGGGCAGCTTGCTCGACTAGGCGCGGAATCTCTTCCGGCGGGTTCTGCAGGTCGGCGTCGAGGGTGATCACCACTTCGCCACGGCACTGTTCGAAGCCGGCCATGATCGCCGCATGCTGGCCGTAGTTGCGGTTAAGGATCACCGCTACCACATTGCTACCGTCTTCGGCGGCAGCGTCTTCGAGCAGTTGAGCGGAGTTGTCGCGGCTACCGTCATCCACCAGGATGATTTCGTATTCGTAAGCCAATTGCTTGCAGGCTGCCGTGGTGCGACGCAGCAACTCGGGCAGGCTTTCTTGTTCGTTGTAGACCGGGATAACGATCGACACGCAATGAATAGGGTAGGGTTTCAAAGATTCATGACCTCGGGCTAAAGCGACTTCAAGCGTGAAAACAGCAGCGTTCATTGGGCGAAACTACAGCCCGCAGGTTACAAAACGGCGCTAAAGATGACGCGTTTTCAATAGGTTAGTCGATAATCCACGGATTGCTCTTAAGTGTTGCGTACAAGGTTAAGCGCAAAAATGTGCAACGAATATGAAAGGCGGATGAAAAACTCGTTTATTTGACAGGCAGACAGCTAGGGTTCAGCTAAGTAATCAAGGCGTTACATGTAGGTCTCACAGGGCGACATCGGAGCTTCGTACAAGACGCTTGGTTCAATCTGAGCGAGGCGATCAGCCCAATGCTCGCCCTTCAACAATCTTCTCTGCATTAGCGCTCAAGTGCCGGTAAAGTAAGCCCTCTCTTGCCAGGGTACTCGGATGAATAGCGTGCAGCTTTTACGCGGCCAGTTGCGGCCAGCGCTGATGGGATTGTTGATGACGGTGGCCTGTGTCACCAGCGTGCGGGCCGATCAAGTCGTCGCGCTGACCCCACTGGACCAGGTGCCGGACGGGGTGGAAGTGCGCGGCAAGCAGGTCGCGGCTTATACCTGGGATGACCGCCAAGGCAAAAACCTGCTGGTACTCGCCGAGCAAGTCGGTGAGCGCGATGACGATGGTACCCAGTCGGCCTTTGTCTACGCGGCGCAATACGTGCTGGGTGGCGAGCGCCCCAAGCGCGTGTGGATGCTGTACGACGATGTGCAGCACTGCGAATTCGACGCCGGGCTGCGCTTTGACCGGGCTGCCACCAAGGTCACCGACCTGCTGGGCGACGGCAATACCCAGGCCACGGTCGGTTATTCGCGGGCCTGCACCAGTGATGTCAGCCCCAACGAATTCAAGCTGATCATGCATGCCGGCAAGTCCGAGAAGTATCGTCTGCGTGGCCTTGACCGCGTGGGCGCCAGCTGGTGGGACGAGGACGCTGGTGCATTGCGCGGCATGCCCCTGCCCACCGACTGCAGCGTCGCGGCGCAGCAAGCGCTGGTCAGCCAATACAAGGAGCAGGGCACCGAACTGCCACTGCCAGGTTGCTATGGTGACGAGAAGGACTTTGCCAAGGCGCCGGACAATTACCTCGCCTTTATGCGCCAGCATTGGTTCGCGCTGATGCAGCAACAGGACGCTGACTGGAGCCAATCCCAGGCCCAACCCCAGGCAGCCAGCGAAGACGACGAATCGGCCCCGTGATTTTGTGCCAGGGCCGGTCCTGGGTTAGACTCGGCCTTCGCCAATCCACTAAATACATCGACTAATCAAATAGTTGGTCGGTGTATTTAATCCAAAGGCTGATCTACCTTGACCGAGTCCATTTGCAACCCACTGACCCTATATCTCACCCGCCTGGCGCCTTCCAGCCAACTGACCATGCGCTACGTGCTGCAGGATGCCGCCGACCGCTTGGGTTTCGAAGACCTCAACCTCGAAGAGATTGACTGGCACCTGCTGCAGCCTGAACACGTCATCGCACTGGTGGCTGCCTTGCGCGAGGACGGCTTAGCGCCGAACACTTCGTCGCTGTATGTGAATGCGGTGCGCGGGGTCATGAATGAAGCGTGGCGCATGAGCTTGATCAGCCAGGACCACCTGTTGAAGATGCGCTCGGTCAAGGCCACACCCGGTACGCGCCTGAGCCAGGGCCGCAATCTGCGCCGCACCTTGATCCGCGAGATGCTCGACGTCTGCGCCGCCGACCCTCGGCCTCAGGGCCTGCGGGATGCCGCAGTGATCGGCCTGTTATATGGCTCGGGCATGCGCAAGTCGGAGTCGGTGAACCTGGACCTGGAACAGATCAACTTTGACGAGCGCAGCTTGCGCGTGATCGGCAAGGGCAACAAAGAGCTGGTCAAGTACGCGCCGGACTGGGCGTTTGCCAAGCTGCAGGCCTGGCTGGCGTTTCGTCGCGAGCACCTCAAGGAAGGCGAGCAAGACGATAGCTTTCTGTTCAACCGCATCCGGCGAGGCAGCCATATCACCCGAGAGCGGATCACCAAGCATGCGATTTACTACATCGCACGCCAGCGCGGTGATCAGGTGGGGGTCAAGATCATGCCCCATGATTTCCGTCGTTCGTTTATCACCCGGGTGATCGAGGAGCATGATTTGTCGATTGCGCAGAAACTGGCGCATCACACCAACATCCAGACCACTGCCAGCTATGACGTGCGCGACGACAATGAGCGCCGGAGAGCGGTGGATCGGTTTGATTTGTAGGTGGCAGCCTGAGACATACACCACGATCCAAATGTGGGAGCTGGCTTGCCTGCGAAGAGGGCCTCACAGGCAACCAGGATGTTGGATCAGGAGGGTGGCGTCACGCTTGAGGCCAGGTGAGCTGGCAAGCGGCGCAAGGTCCACAGCGTGGTAACCATCGCGGCAAGCGCACACAGCGCAATACCGATCAACATCGGCGCCGGTGTATGGTCGGCAAAGATACCCACCAAGGTCATCCCCACAGTCGCTGTGACCATCTGGATCGCACCCAGCAGTGCAGACGCAGAACCCGCCACCGCACCATGATCCTCCAGCGACAGCACCCCGGCCGCCGGCAATAGCAGGCCAAGAAAGCCGAAACCGATAAACAACAGCCCCATCATCAAGGCCAGGCTGTCACCCCACAGCGTAGTAGCCGCCAGCAAGCTCATGACCGCCGCCACGCCCACCACCGACCAGCGAATCAACGGCGCCAGGCCAAAGCGGGCGCTGAGGCGGGCGGTCAGTTGGCTCATGGCGAAAAACGAGGCCGCGTTGAGCGCAAAGCACAGGCTGAACTGGGTTGGCGTCAGGCCAAAAAACTCGATGTACACGAAGGGCGCGCTGCCGATGAACACGAAGAAGGTGGCCAGGCCAAACCCGCACACCACCGACAAGCCCGTAAAGACCGGGTCGCGGAGGAGGGCGCCATAACTGCCGAACGCCTGGCCCAGTGTCTTGCCCAGGCGGCGCTCGGCCGGGTGGGTTTCTGGCAGTTGTACTGCGGTCATCACCAGGCACAGCACGGCCACCACCGCCAACACGGCAAACACTTCGCGCCAGCTCCAGATCGAAATCACCAGGCTACCGGCCAGTGGCGCGAGGATCGGCGAAACACTCATCACCAGCATCAACAAAGCCATCAGACGCGCCGCTTCATGGCCGGTGTACAGGTCACGGACAATCGCCCGTGGGATCACCATGCCCGCACAGGCACCGAACGCTTGTATGGCTCGAAAGCCGATCAGCACTTCGATAGTCGGGGCCAGTGCGCAGCCGACGCTGCCAATGGCAAAGATCACCAAACCTGCATAAATCGGTGGTTTACGCCCGAACACATCGCTGAGTGGGCCGTAGAACAACTGGCACACGCCGATAATCATGAAGAACACCGTCAAACTCATCTGCACGGCCGCCGGCGAGGCCTGGAGGCTTGCGCCCAGGGTCGGCAGCGCCGGCAGGTAGATGTCGATGGCAAACGGGCCGACGGCGGTGATCAAGCCCAGCAATAGGGCGAGACGGGCGATACGTTGAGGCATTCGGCAGATCCAGGTAGAGCAACGGACAGCCAGCTTAAGGGAACCGCGCAGATCCGCAAACTTAGGCTTCACTAACAAGCAACAGCTGCCGATACAGCTAGCAGCGACACTGAAACGGTTGGGTTCCCAACCGGCGGTCCTGGCACGGGGTACCACTATGACGATCAAATTACGCTTGGTGCTGTTGATTGCGACCGGGTTGCTCACCGCTTTGATCATGAGCCTGGCTGGCTACCTGGGCAATACGCGGATGGCCGATGCGGTACAGGACAACGACGTCAGCATGACGGTACTGCGCAACCACATGGAAGCCGACATGATGCACGACGCGCTGCGTGCGGATGTACTGTCGGCGATGTTGGTCGGGCTGGGCAAAAGCACCAGTACGCCGGCCGAGGTCAACAGCACGATCAAGGAGCATGCCGAGCACTTTCGCGAGGTGCTGGCGGACAATCTCAAGCTGCCGTTGGACGCCTCGATCAAGGCCAGCCTGGAAAAAATCAAACCCAGCCTGGACACCTACATCAGTGCCGGCGAGCGCATCGTCGCGCTGGCCCTGGACAATCCCGAGGCCGCACGAGGGGAACTGCAGACCTTCAATGCCGCGTTCAGCCAGCTGGAAGAACAAATGGCGGCGTTGAGCGAACTGATCGAAAACCATACCCAACTCACCAGCACCGGTACCCGGCAAACCATCAGTAACGCTAACTGGACTTTGATTATCGTATTGGGGGCGAGCCTGCTGTTGCTGCTGGCACAAGGACGTTGGGTGACCCTGAGCATCATGGGGCCGTTGCGCACCGCCAGCCGTATTGCCCAGAGCATTGCCCATGGCAACCTGAGCGAGCCGATTGCCGAACCCAAGAACCAGGACGAAGCCAGTGCACTGATTCGCAGCCTGGCGACGATGCAGCGGGATTTGCGCGGCATGATCGAAGTGGTTCGCAGCAATGCCCATGGCGTGAATGGCATGAGCGAGCGCCTCAGCCAGGGTTGCCATGAAGTGGCAGGCAGCAGCCAGCAACAAAGCGTCGCCGCCAGCACCATGGCCGCCGCCGCGAGTGAAATGACCGCCAGCATCGAAGAAATCACCCGTCACGCCCAACGTGCCCTGGACATGGCCAGCCAGGCTGAAACCCTGGCCAAGGACGGCGGCCGCGTCATCCACCAGGTGGTCAGCGACATGGACGGCATCGCCCGTTCTGCCCAACAGTCGGCGCAAGTGATCCGCACGCTGGACAAGGAGTCCGAGGCGATCTACAGCATTATCCAGGTGATCAAAGGGATTGCCGACCAGACCAACCTGCTGGCCCTGAACGCCGCCATCGAAGCCGCCCGCGCCGGTGAACAAGGACGCGGTTTTGCAGTCGTGGCCGACGAAGTGCGCAGCCTGGCCGGACGCACCAGCGCCTCCACCCAGGAAATCGCCAGCATGGTCGGGAGTATCCAGCAAAACACCCGTGAAGCGGTGATCAGCATGGAGGAGGGCGTTGCCCAAGTGGACAAGGGCATGGCGGTGACTGCCGAAGTGGAACGTGCCATTCGCGAGATCCTCCAGGCCACGTTGAGCACTACTGAATTGGTCAATGATATTTCTCGCACCATCAGTGAACAGAGCTTGGCCAGTAATGAGATTGCTCATCAGGTGGAGAGGATTGCGGGGATGTCGGAAAGTAACAGTCGGGTGATTGGCGAGACGGCGTCTACGACGGATGAATTGTCGAGTTTGGCGGGGAAGCTTTCGCAGTCGGTGGATCGGTTTAGGCTTTGATGGATAACGATCAGATATAACTAAACTAAATAGTTATTTAGTTTAGTTATAATGCATGTAAATCTATGGAGGCGGAGGGACCAGAATTCATGGTCCCTCCATCTAATTTACGCGTGTGTCACCAGGTTCGTTGGGTAACACGGCCCAGACTGTGGTCGAATTCGCCTTGGCTCACCGTAACCGGTGCACCAATGCTCAAATCATCCGAATCTCGCTGCCAAAGCCTGAAAATCGGTTTGCCGGCCAGCTCCAAAACTACTAGGTCATCCTGGGTGGGTGGACCGACAATACTGTATTCCTCAGTGATGCCTGGGTATCCAAAGCTAACTGAAGCTGTGCCTTGATCAAAATCAGCGATTCGTTTTGGCTCAACATGAGCATCGACTTCAAGTGTGAAAATGTCCTTTTCCATTGAGTCTAATTTGTTGGTGCGCGTGAAGGACAACTTGAATTTCATCCATGACCTCAATTATCGGTAGCTGTGGTTTGAGCGTGTAGATTCTCATGACGTGCTCGGATAAGCCAACCGTGACGGAGTTGTCGTCAGGTGTCGCGAGCCTGTTTGACTTACGCTTTACTGATATCCAGGTACGGGTTGCTGCCAAGTGATCGAAGCCTGTGCCAGGCTCGAAATCTGACCACCAGAGCCCCCCAGCTCCGCATAGGACGGTTCGCATAATGTATATTATGTTAAATGAAGTGTTATGTCTTATAGGTTCATGACTTTTCTGTTTCCAGTTACCTACGAACGAAATTCCCACAAAACCCCGAAACGTTCGAAATCATAGGTCAGACTCCCAAAAAGCTTCGCCTTTTAGTGTCCAACGTTCCCTCGCGCTCCACACCATTTCATCACAGGTGAAGTTTCCTGTGATTACCAGTTTTCCCTTAGGGTTCCACGTTGACCCGACTTGTTTGGCAAGAAACTCCCGATCATCTCTTGCCATCTTTCGAATCTCCGATGATGCCATCACTGAAATGTAGGCAGCGCCCCTTTTTGCTTTGCATCTTCATCGCTGCCTGGTGCGCGTTTGCGAATGACATATTTCGCTCCTAAAGTATTCGGCGGCAGGCTCGGACTAGCCGTGATAGAGCTATAGACCGCACAGACAAAATGGTTGGAAGTGCAGCGCAGTAATTAACCTGCTGATGCGCGCGCGATCTACGTAAAAATCTGTCCATGCCGACACGGAGCATCGTCCTTCATTTTTTCGCAGCATTTACCCAGTAGGTATAGGTAGCTTCAGCAGCATCGAGACGATCCACTTTAGGTGTGGTTTTAAGTGCGACGGTCTTTATCGCGAGCATTGCAAGCTCATCTGCCGCACTTGGCTTCCATCCATGAGCCACCGCCCAGGCTCTTATACCCTCCGCGTCCAGAGAGTGTTTCTTCCGTCGCAAGATCCGTAGAGTCCGAACTGCTTGCTCCTTGTCTCTAGGGTTGAAAAGCGAGTGGGATAGGTTCACTACCTGGGTGAGCGACTCCATGGCCTTGGCTACTACCGCATCATCTATCAGCGAAGGCGGCTGAGTTTGCCGCACTCCATTCACCGTGGGCGACCAAGATTTAATCCAGTCATCTACCGCCTCTTCACTCCAAGGTAAAGCAATCACTGCGGCGACCTTGCCTGAAGAATCGACCTTATCCATTATGTCCTTGCTAGCGTAGGGACAAATGACCAAAGTACCCGGCGAAAAGTATGTCAGCGTCTTCTTTGTCATCAGCCGAGCAGGCTTCCCACCAACCGAAGCGCGCCCCCCTTTGTCCAGTGCCTTAACGAAGGTCTCGCCCAGGTAGGAACCGACCGTTGTGCTCAATTGCATGTTGGCCTTCACCGGGACGAGGATCACGACCATCTTTGATGGCGTGGATCGGGTCGCCACAAAGGTTGCCTGCGTATCGGAATGCTGCATCGAAGGCATCGTTGGTGAACACGGCTCTGATAGGATCTTGCACTGATAACTCCTTGTAGGTCTGAGCCGTCCATACTCGGCAAAGTAAACAGAAAAAGCTACTCCCCGAAGCACTGAGGTTAAATACCCAGGCAGTGAGACGCTACGCTGCGCAAGAGTGATAAAAATGCATCAAGCGCTAATCGAGACCTTGCCAAAATCGACGTGGGTCTTACGCTTAGTTTCCGGGCATTGACATCAAAGCAGGTAAAACGCCCATTATTCGTGCGACCTGACAGGCAACATGCCTGGTGGTAGTTCGTGTCGCGAGCGCTATCTATTCACGCACGACTGACATTCTAATCCGGTACCAAGGAGTCCTCCCTACATATGGAAATTGAAGCGCTCAGTACCTATGCCAAGGGCGACCGATTCGAGGAGCAGGTCTTTGAGTTTCTGTCTCGTGAGATCAATGAAGGTCGCTTCTATGCGTTCCAACCGGAGTGCTGCAAAATTTTTAGGAAGAAGGGTTACTTCTCGCGTGACCGAGAGGGCTTCATCATTTTTGATATTTCTGTCGAAGTATTCCTGCCTGGTTTCGAAACCCCATCGTTGCTTGTGCTCATCGAATGTAAGAACTACAGCGGCAAAGTGCCCGTGGGGGACATCGAAGAATTTGGTTCAAAGATAAGCCAAGTGGCCGGCTTCAATGCCAAGGGTGTTTTTGCGTCCGCCAGTGCGTTCCAGTCCGGCACGTTCAATATTGCTCGGAACCGAGGCTTCGGTGTCTTGCGTTACTTCGATCAATCTGAGTTTCGATGGGAGCTTCCTCGCGCCCTGCTAACCGGGGCGCGGAGCGCTAGAGCCCGTAAGCGCGCAGAGATCGAATACGCCCTTACCCAGACGGATTTTCGGCCTACCGTTTACAGCGCCTATGCCGTAACTCCTGCCGGCTTTACGGATGGTTGGGAAGGCATCTGGAAAGGCCTCGACCTTGAGAGTGCCTTTAAAGAGAGCGATCTGAGTCTGATTCGTCAGCCCACGCATATCGAAACACCCAGGGTCGCGTTCATTTCGCGGGACAGAATAGATCGCTTGGCGCAGGAGGCTTTGAAATCCATTTCATACATCCGGGGAGAGGTCGATCTGACTAAGCTAGTGACCAGGGAAGCTGATGTCAGTGGACTGTCCGTGAGCTTCATTGAAAACTCGGGCTCAGCCCTCGGCAGTATCACGTTCAACCCGCTTGAGATCAAAATCTTCGGGGCAGATAGCCAATCCCACTTGGCCCGATTCATACTCGGCCATGAGTTGGGGCATCACTTTCTAGGTCATAAACGCTACATGACACGAGAAGCCATCCGAGAGCAGGACATTGACCAGAGCCAGCTCATCACCATCCCTAAAGGGGAAGTCGAGCGGTTGGAGTGGCAAGCAAATACGTTTGCTTCATGTCTCTTGATGCCTAAAGAGGACTTTCAGGCTGCGTTTGGGTTGTTACTACAGCATCTTGGCATCCGAAACCGTGGTCACGGCCATCTGTATCTGGACAGTCAGAGGGACAACATCATCCAGTTTCATGCTGTGTGCAATTCCCTGAGCGAATATTTTAACGTTTCGAAGACAGCGATCCGTTTGCGCATGAGGGCGTTGGAGTTGCTGGTCGAGGTAGGTCGGCAGTATTGATTGATCAGCATCTGACGGGAAGTTTATGTCTCATGGTCGGGCGGTGCTTGAGCGTACAGTCCTATACCACCCCGCCACTCTCTTTCACTCCGATCGATACCTAGCGCCCAGTTTCAAGCACCAAGCTAAGGCCAGCGTACTAAACCTAGCTCCTTGAGCCGTAACGCCATTGCCGAATCGGATACTCCAAACTGCGTAGCAAGTGATACGACGTTGAGATTATTGAAGCGTTGGCACCGCGCCAGAGCAAGCTCTCGTTCCAAGGAGTCTGACGAGGCATACAACAAACCTTCGATGTTATGCGCATCGAGGTGATATGCGACCGTATCGTTAAAGTGAAGCTGGTCTCCACATAGGAATAGACGCCTGAAGCGGTCAGCGACCAGTTTCGCAGGCATCAAAAAACACGCTGCAAAGAAATCAGCCTCCCGTTCTTCAGGGTTTCGCGGCCCGCCGACTGGACGGCCATCTAACGCCCGATCCCTATGCATAACCTCACCTTTATGTAGGGCAAGGTGGCCGATCTCATGAGCACCCGTGAACAGTTTTACTGTGGGTGAGAATTCTTGGGAGATGGCGATGCGGTTCGCTTGGCGATCGATCAGACCTGCAATCTTAGGGCCGGAGCCGCCTTGGATGAATTTGGGGTCACCGAGATTCGGAAGCTCCCGATATTCAAAGCCGTACGCTAACGCCGCCTTTCTCGGATCACGCGCCTGAAGCGGGGTGATATCTTGATCGCCCCACAGGTGATATCGGTCGCGCCAGAGCATGCGCAGCAGCTCGGATGCTTCTTGTTCGATACTTGACATGTGCATGAAAATCACCGCATGTAGTGTTCATAACTTGATAATAACCCAATATGTAGGGTTTTCAAGTCTTTCAAACATGCGCTGGCGGTGCTCGGCACCCTGCTGCTAATTTGCTTTACTCGAGTCAGCCGCTTCGATCCCTAACTTAGCTCGGGTTTCCAATCGAGTGCGGGTGTCGAGCTGTATGAAGGCTGGCGGTAATGTGCTGTTCGCCAGCATAAATGTGAGTCGCTGATGAGCTCACTGAAGCGCGGAGCATTCTTCATTAGGGCCTATCGGTTTGAGCGGGCTTTGTTCATGGTCACTTCCTCGAAGGTTTTGTGGGTGCTGTCTTTGGCTTCTCGGATGCAGGCACAAATGTGGTGTTCGAATCGCTTCTATCTGTCTCAGCCTCGGTAGCCTGCAATCGCCGGAGTCGCTCATTCTCCGATTGGGCAGCGACAAGCAGCAGTCTTGCCTCCAGCTCGCGCTCGCCGCTCTTGGCTGCTGCTTCATTCAGTGCCGTGGCGTCTTGTCGAAGCGTGGCGATCTGTTCCTGGAGCTGCTCAGCAACTCCGGCGGATCTCGTCTCCGCCAGTTTCAGACCTTGGATCTCGCCAGTCAGTGCCTGTATTTTCACCTCATGGCCATGTAGCAGTTTCACGTGCTGCCTAGACTCTCCAAGCAACCGCTCGTTGTCACGGTTTAAGCGAGTTAGGTCATCCTGCTTCAGTACCAGGGTTTCCTGGAGTTTGCGCTTCTCCACTTGAGCCTCGTGGAGTTGGGATTCATGCCGGCGTTGATCCTGATCCCGTTGCTCTTTGACGGACTGCGGGTAGTGCTCCAAAGCACCGCGCGCATGAACATGCTTTTCCTTTAAGGGAGTGGATCTGTTTATCCCGGTCACTGACCAAGGCTTCTAGGTCAGTACAGCGTTGATTAAGTCCGGCATTGCGTGTCAGCTCTGCCTGGAGTGAAAACTGCGTGGTTTTTAAGTCAGCAGTTTGAGCCTCAATCGCTGCTTGCTGAGTGTCGAGCTGCCTACGCGCTGCCGTCGGTTCAGTTTGCAGGCTGTCGATCTACGTAAGTCACTGATTCGACGAATTCGTTTTTACGCCTACTCTCTCAACGGGCCATGTCCATAGTGCTCATGACGAGTCCTCTTCAGGTCAACGACTATCGCTGCTCGTGCAAGCTGGGAAGCGGCGCCGTTGCCCATGCTTGTCCCGTTCATGTACGTCCAACTCAGACTCAGGAACCGCGCTTTCAATGATGCTTGGCGGCGAGTACCTCGAAGCCCTCGACGTCGACTCGGTTTGATGCTGGCGCTGGCGAAAGCGCTTGATGAAACTCGCGTTGATCAACTCTTCCACATCCAGATTCAAAGCACAGTTGACTAGCGACGCTTCGCTCCTCCTACGATGAGCGCGTCGGTAATCTCAGTTCAGCGCACAGTCCGCCGCCTTCGCGGTTTCTCAAGGTCAGGGTGCCGCCGAGGGCTTGTGCCAGTTGCTGGGCGATAGCCAGGCCCAGGCCCGTGCCGCCGGTGCTGCGGTTGCGCGAATTTTCCACGCGGTAAAATGGCTCAATCACACGGGCCAGCTCCTCTTCGGCAATGCCGGGACCACGATCCATCACGGTCACCGAGAGGCTGTCGCCCTCCTTCGGCTCCACCCGCAGTTGCGCTGCACCGGCGAATTTGAGCGCGTTATCCGTGAGGTTTACTAGCACTCGGCGCAGCGCGTGGGGCCGCGTGTGAATCACTGCGTTGCTTTTGCCGCTGAGCTGCACGTCCTTACCCATGTCCTGGTAGTCGAACACGAGGCTGTCGAGGAATGAATCAAGATCGGTACGGCGGCTTTCCTCGGTGGCGCCATGCACGCTGCGGGCATAGGCAACGCCTTCACGCACCAGATGCTCCATCTCGCCGAGGTCGTTCCACAATTTGTCTTTGTCGCCGCAATCGTCCATCAATTCGGCACGCAGCTTCATGCGCGTGATCGGGGTTTGCAGGTCGTGGGAAATCGCCGCCAGCAGTTGCATGCGTTCTTTCAGATAGGCCGCAATGCGCGCCTGCATGGCATTGAAGGCGATGGCAGCGTATGCGACTTCGGTCGGGCCTTGTTCATCCAGATGCACCGGGTGAGTGTTGGGATCAAGGTTTTCCACGGCCTGGGCCAGGCGGGTCAGCGGGCGTATGGCAATACGCACAGCCAGCCACGCGCATAGAATCATCAAGGCCAACTGGCCCAGCAAAACCACCGGCAGCCACGGCGACAACGGCACCATCGAGGGGCGCACGTCGATGGTCACCGGGCTGCCGTCGGCCAGTTTCAGATGGACCTGGAAATGTTTGATAGGCCCGGGAATGTCTGTCACGGTCATCGGGTAATCCTTGCCGATGGCCTCCTTGATCGAGGTCACTGCAATCGGAGTGTCACGCAGAGCGACGCCTGGCGAGCCTTCGTCGAGCAAATAGCGGTAATTGCGTCGATCCAGTTGTTTCAACCAACTCATGCGTTCCTCGGCGGGCAAGCGGTCAAGGATGGCAATGGACGTCGACACGTCGGTTTCCAGGTTACCGAGCATGGTGTTTTTCGCGGTTTCGTAACGCTCGTAATACTGCACGCCGAAGGACAAGGCCTGCGCCAGGGTCAACCCGACCAGAAAGATCAGCGACAGCCGCGAGATGAGGGTACGAGGCCAATGCAGCGAAGGCTTCATGCCGGTGCTCCAAGCACTTCCACTGGCAGCGAGAAGACATACCCTTCGCTGCGCACGGTTTTGATGTAAGCCGGCTCGCGGGCATCGTCAAGCAGGCGTTGGCGCAGGCGGCTGACCAGCAGATCAATGGAACGGTCGAACAGGTCGGCGTCACGGCCCTGGGTCAGGTTGAGCAACTGGTCGCGATTGAGTACCCGTTGCGGATGGTCGAGGAACACCCGCAGCAGGCGATATTCAGCGCCGCTGAGGGCGACCATGGTGCCGTCGTTATCGAGCAGATGGCGGGCGGAGGTGTCCAGGCGCCAGCGCCCGAACCCCAGCAACCTTCCGGTTTCGGTAACAACCAGGTTGGGCGGCAGCATGCGCGTGCGGCGCAGCACAGCGTTGATGCGCGCCAGCAATTCACGGGCGGCGAACGGCTTGACCAGGTAATCGTCGGCGCCCATTTCCAAGCCGATGATGCGATCGGTTTCGTCGTTGCGGGCGGTCAGCATCAGCACCGGCGTGGCCTTGTGTTTGCCGGCGCGAATGTCGCGGCAGAGCACCAGGCCATCGTCGCCGGGCATCATGATGTCCAGCACGATCAGGTCTACCGGCGTGGCCTCGAGAAACGAGCGCATCTGGCGGCCATCGGCAACCACGGTGGTCCGCAGGCCGTTCTTCTTCAGGTAGTTGCCTACCATCTCTCGAATCTCACGGTCATCGTCCACGATGAGGATGTGATCAACGTGTTCCATGGGCCAAGCCTCTGTCATTGGAAATTGCGGCTCAGTCTATAGAGGCTGAGCCCGTTCGCCCGCGGCGGTTTGTATTGCAGTGTATCTGCTGTGGCGAAGGATACATGCAGAGGCAAAAACAACAATTTCCTAGGTTTTGTATGGCTCTGTATCGGGACGGGGTCCTGATACGAACCGATTTATCCGCGCCTGTTTTTGACACAGACGAGATACCTCGCGGGCTTCTAATGAGCCACATCGAGGCCAACCCTAGCGCCTCGGCTCAACCGAACGACCCAACCCATGAAGCCTTGAGGAAACGACCATGAACACCAATACCCTCTATGCCACTTGCCTGTTTGCCGCCCTGAATATCTGCACCTTCTCGGCCCGCGCCGAAGCCGACGTCACGCCGCAGACCTACACCTACGGCACGCACCTGGACATCCAGAAAGTGGTGGCATTGACACAGGATGCCGGGGCTGCCTGCGGCATTGTCGATGCCCAGCTGACCTACCTGAATTCGCAGGGCAAGACCGAGATCTTGAACTACCGCAAATTTGCCGAATGCCACAGCGATAACTGAGCCCTGCCCACATTTCATCAGGAGACCCTTATGTTCCTCATCGCATTACTGGGCGGCTTATTGACCGTCCTCAGCCCTTGTATCCTGCCGGTCGTGCCATTTCTGTTCGCCGGTATCGACCGCACACGCTCCTCGATCCTGCTTACCCTTGGTGGCATGGTTCTGACCTTCGCGCTGATTTCCAGCCTGGCCGTGGTCAGCAGTGAATGGGTGATTCAGGCCAACAACGCCGGGCGTTATGTGGCACTGGTGGTGATGGCGCTGTTTGCCTTGTCGCTGATCTCGGCACGAATCAGTGGCTGGCTGGCCAGCCCGTTCGTGTTACTGGGCAATCGCCTCGACCCCCAGACGCGCAAAATGTCCGGGCCGCTGGGTTCACTGATGATCGGCGTCGCCACCGGCCTGCTCTGGGCGCCGTGCGCCGGGCCGATCCTCGGGGTGATCCTTACCGGCGCCATGCTGCAAGGCGCCAATGCGCAAACCAGCCTGCTGCTGGTGGCCTACGGCCTGGGCAGTGCACTGTCGTTGGGTACGCTGATTTTCGCCGGACGCGGTTTAGTCAATCGCCTGAAGGCCTCGATTCCGGTCACTGGTTGGCTGCGGCGCGTCACCGGTTTTGCGGTCCTGGCCGCAGCGCTGATGATTTCTACCGGTGCCGACAAGACGCTGTTGGCCGGGGCGTCGTCCGAAGGCGTCAGCGTGCTGGAAAAAGGCGTGCTGCAAAGCGTCCCCAAAGTCGTCGAATACCTGGTAAGCAAGGCCAAGGCCGAACCCACCCTCGACAACGCCCAAGGCCCGATGCCGTCGCTGTCCGGCGCGGTGGAATGGCTCAATTCGCCCGCGCTGACCAGTGAATCGCTCAGAGGCAAAGTAGTGCTCGTCGATTTCTGGACTTACGACTGCATCAATTGCCAGCACACCCTGCCGTACGTGAAGGACTGGGCGCAGAAGTACGAGAAGGATGGCTTGGTGGTAATCGGCGTCCACACCCCGGAATACGGTTTTGAACGCATCATCAGCAATGTCAGGGATGAGGTGAAAAAGCTCGGCATCACTTACCCGGTAGCCATCGATAACAACTACGCGATCTGGCGCAACTTCGATAACCAGTACTGGCCCGCGCACTACCTGATCGACGCCAAAGGGCAAGTGCGTTTCACCCACTTCGGAGAAGGTCGCTACGAGACGCAGGAAAAGATGATTCAGCAACTGCTGCAGGAGGCGAAAGCTCCAGCCGCGTAACCCTTGAAAACCCATGGCCCACAGGCAACGTGCTGTGGGCCATTAGCTTTTTCTCCTGCGGCCTGGGTTGCGCGACCACCCTCTCCCGCCAACCCCAAGCTAATCTGACACGATGCTTTTGGCCTCAAGAAATGCTTCCAGCCCAAAGACTCCAAACTCCCGGCCGACACCGGACTGCTTTACCCCGCCGAACGGCGCCAGCAGCTCTGGCGAAATTCTGTTGATCAACACCGAGCCGGCCTGCAACTGGGTCGCCAGGCGTTGGGCACGCTCCGGTTGCCGGGAAAATACATAAGCCTGCAAACCGTAGAGACTGGCATTGGCAATAGCGATCGCCTGTTCTTGCGAGTCATACGCAATGATCGATAGCACCGGGCCGAAAATCTCCTCTTGCGCGATGTCCATGTCATTGCTGACGTCGGCAAAGACCGTAGGCCTGACGAAATAGCCCTTGTCCAAGCCGGTCGGTCTGCCCTCCCCGCCGATAATCAACGTCGCGCCTTGCGCCTGCCCGCGGCGGATGAAAGCTTGTACGCGGTCGAATTGGGCGCGATTGACCAGCGGCCCGAGAGCAGTGGCCGGATCCTGCGGATCGCCGACGACCATCGCTTCAACCAGGCTTTTCACGCGCTCGATAATGTCCTCGGCGTGCGAGCGTGGCACCAGCAGACGTGTGCCAGCGACACATGCCTGACCGTTGTTCATGAACGCAGCATTCAGAGCCAGGGGAATGGCGATGTCGAGATCGGCGTCATCCAGGATGATAGAGGCCGACTTCCCCGTGAGCGACAGGCTCACTCGCTTCATGGTCTCGATTCCGGCACGTGCAATGAGCTTTCCGGTGGCGGTGGACCCGGTGAATGAAATTTTCGCGATGAGTGGGCTGGCGCTGATTTCGTCACCCACATCACTGCCGCGTCCCAACAGAATATTGAAAACCCCGTTGGGCAACTCTGCGCGATGCAGCGCTTGGGCGAGCACGGTGGTTTGCAAGGGGCTCAACTCGCTCGGTTTGATGACCGAGGCACAACCCGCCGCGATGGCCGATCCCAGTTTGCTGCATATCGTCCCGGCGGTGCTGTTCCAGGGGGCAAACAGCGCCGCGACTCCGACCGGCTCCATCACCACGGTAGCGTCACCGACCGAACGACTCAGGTCGAAGTGTTTCAACACCTGCGCCGCATTGGTAAATGACTGTGAAGCGTAGCGACTGACCCATTGCGCACGGGCAAACGGCGCACCGTACTCTTCGATGGCGGTATCGCGAATTTCATTCGTGCTCGCCAGCACGGCAGCCTGCAACTGCTCGAGCATGTCGATACGTTCGGCCTTGGAGGTGCGGCCCATCGCGACTTGAGCATGCGAAGCCGCCGCGATAGCGCGCCTGGCATCTTCACGATCAGCCAGAGTGAGCGTACCGATGACCGCCTCGGTAGCCGGATTGATGCATTGCACCGTTTCATTGCCATGAACAGGAACGAATGCTCCGTCAATGTAACTGTGATTGATCTTCCACATCGTGGCGTACCTGATTGATTGCGGTTGCCCGCGATAAGCACAACGCCCGGTGTGCCCAGGCGTTGGCCGCGTCGAATACCCCCCTCTCTTGCGTTTCAGCGTTGCACAACTTCAAAACGAAACCCGCCGGGCGACGTGCAAAACTCGCCTCGGCGTAGAGCGCTGAAAGCGCCGCTTCGCCCTTGGCGTGTCATTTCGCCGTGGCGGCTTTTTCGATGAGGCGGGCAACCGGTTCCGGGTTCGAAACCATCACCACATGTGAAGCGCCCTTGACCACTTCCACGGCTTTGGCAGCGGCGCGCTTGGCCATGAATGCCATGGCTTGCGGGGGAATGTTCTTGTCCTTGTCGCCGTAGATGTACCAGGACGGAATATGCTTCCAGGCAGGGCTGCCGGATGCTTCGTTGAGCGCCGCTTCCGTTACCGGGCGTTGGGTGGCGGCCATCAATGCCGCCTCTTTCGCGGGGACGTCAGCGGCGAACTGGTTGTGAAATTTGTCCTGCTGGATGTACAAGTCCTTGCCCCCATCGGCCAACGGTACAGGCGCAGCCAGCGTTGGACCCAGCGTGCTGCCCGGGAATTTGCCGGCCAGCCCGGCGACGGTTTCCCCGGCCTCAGGTGCAAACGCACTGACGTAAACCAGGGCTTTGACGTTTGCATGATCGTTGGCCGCATCACTGATAACGTTGCCGCCATAGGAGTGGCCGACCAACACCACCGGCGAATGAATGCTCGTCAGCAATGCCGAGATTGCCGAACCATCGCTCTTTACACCGCGCAATGGGTTGGCAGCGGCAACCACCGGGTAACCGTCCTTCTCGAGAATCTTCACGACGCCATTCCAACTCGACGCATCGGCAAAGGCGCCATGTACGAGCACAATCGTGGGTTTTTCAGTTTGCGACCAGGCGTGTGTCGCCATGCTCAGGCTGACGGCGACGGCCAGTGCGGTTAATACTTTTTTCATTGTTGACTCCGGGTTTAACGGGAAATCAGGGAGCGAAGCGCGTGAAGACAAAGTCGTGATTACGCACTCGCGCCTGGTGACAGGCGAAGCAGGTTTCGTGTTGGGCTTCATCGGCCGGTTTACCGTTGATAAACCGCCCGAATCCCCAGCCACCGGTTGCTGCATATCTTTTCGAGTCCTTGACCATCACCTGCACGGTGGTGGCCGGCCCCGGGATGGACGCCGGCTCGAATTCCGGGGACTGCACATGTTTCCAGGCCAGCTTTACCAGCACCGTGCCATCAGGGAATGGCAGCGTTGAATCCTGATAAGCCTTGATGGCCAAGTCATTGCCCAGCACGGCTCGCAGTTCGTTCAAGGGGGCCGCTTCCTGCGCGGGCGCAATCAGCGGCCATAGGCGGTAGTTTTCAGGCAATTTCACGCCATAGATCGGCGAGGCGTCGCCCTTACTGGCGTCGCCCGAGGCAACACCGGTAGCGGTCAACGCTGCGATTGCAATGGCAGCCGACATCGCGGCCAGAAATTTCAGCTTCATTCTCGCCATCCTCTCCGCCGGTTTTCAAAGATGATCGGCGTCGATCACCGCCTGGGCGAAGGCTTTCGGCGCTTCCTGCGGCAAGTTGTGGCCTACTCCACCGGTGATCAATCGGTACTCATACTTGCCAGTGAAGCGCTTGGCGTACGCTTCGGCAGGTGGATGCGGTGCGCCGTTCGCATCACCTTCCAGGGTGATGGTGGGCACGCTGATGGATGGAAATGCCGCGAGTTTCTTCTCCAGCGCGTCGTATCTGGCCTCGCCCTTGACCAACCCCAGGCGCCAGCGATAGTTGAAAATCGACACGGCCACGTGATCAGGGTTTTGCAAGGACGCCGCGCTGCGCTCATAAGTGGCGTCGTCGAAATTCCACTGTGGCGACGCCAGCTTCCAGATGAGCTTGGCGAAGTCATGGGTGTTTTTCTCGTAGCCCAGGCGCCCACGCTCGGTCGCGAAGTAGAACTGGTACCACCACTGCAGTTCGGCGGCTGGCGGCAATGGCGCCTTGCCTGCCTCTTGGCTGCCTATCAGGTAACCGCTCACAGCGACCAGGGCTTTCACTCTTTCCGGCCACAGTGCCGCAACGATATCCGCAGTGCGGGCGCCCCAGTCAAACCCACCCAGCACCGCCGTCTTGATCTTCAGCGCGTCCATGAAGTCGATCAGGTCGGTCGCCAGCGCAGCAGGTTGACCATTGCGAGCAGTCTTGGCCGAGAGAAAATGCGTATCGCCATAACCACGCGCAGAAGGGATCAACACTCGATATCCCTTGCCCGCCAAAGCAGGAGCGACATCAGCGTATGCGTTGATATCGTAGGGCCAGCCGTGCAACAAAATGACCACAGGACCATCGGCTGGACCGAGTTCCGCGTAAGAAACGTTCAGCAGCCCCGCCTTCACATGCTTAAGTGCACCGAGAGAGGTGTGAGCTCCCGGGGTGATAGCCCCAATGGTGGACGCGGGTACATCAGCCGCGCTGGCTTGGGAAAAACCGACAGCCACCGCCGCGAATTGCAGCACCGCTGCTGCCAACAGCGATGGGGCAAGACCCCGCAGGCGGCTGGATTTATTTTGATTGTTCAGCAAGGTCATCTCCATGGTATTTCTCCGTAGCGAGCCGCCGAATAGCGGCCCGGTGTGTTGGCTGGGTTGCGTGTGAGCTACTGGGCTGTCTTCGTTGCGCTCAGCTTGGCGCGCAGCGGCCTGAAG
Source organism: Pseudomonas sp. PA-1-3F (assembly GCF_021609665.1). Classification (NCBI taxonomy): domain Bacteria; kingdom Pseudomonadati; phylum Pseudomonadota; class Gammaproteobacteria; order Pseudomonadales; family Pseudomonadaceae; genus Pseudomonas; species Pseudomonas sp. PA-1-3F. Next base: position 95,870 of record NZ_WJZD01000018.1, read on the forward strand.
GCCTCCCGCAACTCTTCGCTGAACAATTGAGGTTGCTCCCAGGAAGCGAAGTGGCCGCCCTTGTTAACCTCGCTGTAATAGGAAAGTGATGGGTAAGCGCGTTGCGCCCAGCTTTTTGGCGCCTGATAGATCTCGTGCGGGAAGACCGTGATCGCCACCGGCACCTTGATGCTTGCTGTGTTCTGCGCGGCAGCGCTGAAATTGTTGTTGTTGTTTTCCCAGTAGAAACGCGATGACGATGCGCCTGCGTTCGTCAGCCAGTACAGGCTGATATCGTCCAGCATCTCGTCACGGGTCAATACCCGTTCAGGCTGGCCATCACTGTCCGTCCACGCGGCGATTTTTTCGTACATCCACGCGGCAGTTCCGGTAGGCGAATCGGCCAGCAGGTAACCGATAGTCTGCGGGCGCGTAACCATCATCGCGCCGTATGCTGCATTGCGGCCGAAGAAGGTGCTCAAGGAATCAAACGCCTTGCGTTCAGGCTCTGTGAGCCCGACAGGGGCCGGGTCACCACTATTGATCGGCTTGACCAATTCGGGCGGGATGGTGGCCGGCATGTTCAAGTGAATGCCCAACAGCCCCGGCGGACTCAGGCGGCCCAATGCATCCGATATGACCGAACCGTGATCTCCGCCCTGGGAAACATAGTGGGTATAACCCAGACGCTTGATGAGCACATCCCAAGCCTTCGCGACCCGATCCGGCCCCCAGCCCAATTCAGTTGGCTTACCGGAAAAACCGTGTCCCGGAATCGATGGAATGATCACGTCGAACGAATCTTCAACCTTACCGCCGTAAGCAACGGGATCCGTCAGAGGGCCGATCGTCTTCAGGAACTCAAACTGTGAGCCAGGCCATCCGTGTGTCAGAAGCAGCGGCATCGCGTTGGGGTTTGGCGAGCGAACATGGATGAATTGAATATCCACGCCGTCGATAGTCGTGATGAATTCAGGCAGCGCATTGAGCTTCGCTTCGGCCTTGCGCCAGTCATAGCCGCTGCCCCAATACTTCACCAGCGCCTGGACCTGGGCCAACTGCACGCCTTGGGAAACGTCATTGACGGTCTCTTTGTCCGGCCAGCGGGTCGCTGCAATACGCTTTTTCAGATCGGTCAATTGCGCTTCATCGACGTGAATTCGATAAGGTCTAATCGATTCGGGACTGGTCGAGGCCGAGCTGGCAACTGACGCATCGGCGGCCGGGCCAGCAGCCCAGGCACCACCGCTGCCGGCTATCAGGGCCAATCCCAAAGCGCCCATTCTCACGGAAGAAGCCATACAATGGCGCCAGGTGAAACCGAACGTAGCTGCAGGCATTTTGAATTTCCTATAAGTCATTGGTCGACAACGTCGCGAAACGCGCAGAGATAGCCGCGAGTTAAATGAGTCATCCATTGGAGAAGGTTTGCGCCTTCTCGATGGGTTCATTTAAAGCCCCGTAGGTATCCCGTATGTGTCATCAACCGACTTAAAGGAATCGCTGTGTATCTATCCAAAGCGCAGATACAAAACGATACAAACCGACCACTCGCTCATAAAAAAACCAATGCCCCGACTTGTCGGGGCATTGGCTTTTCTGGGACCTGGAAAACATAAGGGCTTTTCAGCCCATCAAGCTCGGCAAAGGGCATAGAGACCGCGTCGATTGCTAGGCAGCATGACTTGGCTACCCAAGGAACAGGCAGATACCCCGCTCCACTTCACGCCCTTCCACGCCTGCAAGAAACTCCAGAAATTTGCCCCTGATTCTGGTTAGCGTTCACCATCGTCTCTACCGTGCCAGCAATCTTATTGAAGCTACTGCTGTTCAGCGACCAAGCAATCTTTTCAGCACCAGTAGAGCAACAGCCCCGATTGCCAGTGCAGCAACCGGTTTTTCCTTGACGAATGTAGAAACGCTGTCCAGTGCGTCACCATAGGTTTGCGTCAGTTGACCCGCAGCCTGGCGTCCAGCGCCCTCAGCTTCCAACTTCGAATCACCAAAAAGCTTCCCGACTGCGCTCTGCGCTTTGCCAGCAACCTTTTCTACAACGCCTTCTACCTGTTCGCTCTTCATGATTAACCAAACCTTCGTGTGTGATTGGGTAACCCAGGAAAACCCCGGGCTTGAGGCAACGTGCAAAGCGTTAGGTGGACAGGCTTAGTGATTAGTTCAAAGTTGATGAAGCTCACTTGGTCCAGATCAACCGATAAGTCTTCTTCCCTGTAGCGGCATCGTGATAGGGATTTTCGCCCGGGACCTCTCGCGTGCGCACGCACGGGCGTCCCTCGCAGTCAATAATGGCAGCTTCACCACCCTGGCGTTTCAACGCTTCTATGTTTTGCTCAAGCACCGCTAACTCTCGTTGCCTTTGCGCAATCTCATCGGTGCTGGGGACCGCAAAGAAAAACAGCAACGCCAGAGGCAATACCACACCTAGATGAATGGCGAAGATGCTGAGCCAGAATCGACGCTTAAGGCTGTCACTGGCGGCCTGGTACTTTTGCGCCGCATCAAGCGCCGCGGCATCGGCCTGTCTGAACCTGCCAACCAACTGCTCGGCCGCCTTTGAAGCCACTGAATCTGCGATCTGCGCCGCTGAAGCGCCCAGTATCGTCGGAATCTGTTGCAGGCTCTGCTCAACACGTTTTTCCAGATAGCCAAGGCGCGCAATCGCCTGCTCAGCGGCTTTTCTGTCATTTTCCGCTGCGCTCATGATGCCCTTGGCAGCAACGGCCATGGCCCGCAGGCTGAGGTCATTCTCGTTCACGTGTTCGTCCATGGGTCATTACCTTCCATATTCGGGGCCGTCGCGGTGTTTGGGACGCTTCATGCTTCGCTCCAACGCAGGCACAGATCGCTCCAGCTGCGGACCGCTCATTTCCAGCTCCAGCCATTGCCTGTGCGGCATACTCAAATCACAGACGTCTCGCAGCTGAACAAAATGCATTGCTCCACCTGCGCCCATGACCAGAAGCACACCACCTGCGCCCACCGGGTCGTCAGCTTGAATATTGCGTAAAAATCGCAGGTATATCTGTGAACGCTCGCGCATCATCGGGTCCAGGCCGCGAACAGCTTCGCGCGCGGTTTGCTCCACGAGTCGTTCAAGGCTTCCCGCGGACAACGCCAAGTGTTCTTCGTCGAAGGCGTCCAGATAAGGCACGGCTCGCGAAACCAAAGGCGCGTCGGTGTCATTGGCGCCCACCTCCACATACCAGTGCAGGCTTCTGGACGTTTCGACCAATGCCTGATTCTCACCTGTAAGGGCGCCCATGAGTAAACGATGTCGCAGCCGTTCTTTTTTCAGGCTGGCGTCCTTCATCTTGAATTCGATCAAGCGCACGACACCTGGAAAGCTCAGCAGTACGTCAGCCAGCTCTTTGTCTGCAGGCGTCTGCTGTAGCAGGTTGACCACGCTTGGGATCGAGGTGTTTGCGTCTAGACATGACCGCACGGCGAACCCGAGACCGTACAGGAAGTTTCCTATCACGACGTTTTCATAGAGTTTCTTCGTTCGGTGACGTTTGTTCTGATGACCAACATCATCCTGATCTTGCTGGTTCAACGGCACTCCGTTACTCCTGATGCTTGGGATGAAGGACCTTATATATCTGCAAAACCACCCGCCTCACCGCCTCTTCAATCGTCCCTTCATTGCGACACATTACCCACCCCTGCTCCACAGCCGCTCGCTCAAACGCCTCGGTACACGCAACTTGCTCCTCCAGCTTAGACATCACCGTACTGCTCAACCCCCGCCGTCGTGCTACCGCCCGCGCCCAGGATATTTGCGCCGCGGTGACAACCCCCACGTGCAGGTCCGGCATTTGCACCTGCCGATTAATGTTCAGCTCAAGAATGTCTGCAAAGGGTATCAACCGACGAAACGCGGCATCAGACGGGTACCAGCGATCCATCAGGATGATGCTGTCAGGTGGCTGCGCGGCCAGTACGTTCCGAGTAATCCAGCTGCGGCTGTCGGCAAAGCGCTCACACACCTCAAGTTCCAGATCCCGGCTGGGATCTCGGGCGAACGTGTTAACCAGAGCCATCGTTTGCGCTCGACAGGGATCGCTCTTGCGCTCGCACAGTCGCACGACCTTTATGTTGTCGGCCCTCAACGCTGTCGTAACGGCCTCCAACAGCGTGGTTTTACCGGTGCCTTTGGGGCCATCCATCGAAATAAACAGCGCACGAGTCATACGGGCGCTGCATCATCGTTCAGGTTGTGCAGTTCCATGGGGCCTCGGGGTCTGAGCGTTTGGGCGAGTTGGCCTCCATTATGGGCAACCCTATTGCCCAATGCGAGGCTGGACTGGCCGACGCGCCCTCCCCGCGTCGACGGTCAGTCATTCAGCATCCGGCTTTCCGGCACACCAGCCTCGTACCTCAACGCCCATGGCGCAATCAACCGCTGCGGGGTCTGGCAGGCTTTGCGTTTAAACACGAAGTTGCGGCATTTCTCGGCAAACTGCTGGCGGTTTTCCACCATGTCGAGTCGCATCTGTGCCAGCTCCTGCTCGCGACAGCGTTCAACTTGCTGAGTATCCAGCATGGCTTTTCGCGTGCGTGCGTGAAGGTACTTATCATCGGTCAACGCACGGTCAGCCTCTTGCAAAAGCCACAGGCCGAATGCCTGCAGACAGCGGGGCCCGATGCCCTGGACCATGCCGTACTGCTGGGCCTGGATGGCGCTGATGGGCAGGCATTCTTCGGTAAGCTTATGCGCGATTTCGCTGCCCACGGCCCGTGGCAGGCTGTAGGTCCAGTATTCGGAGCCGTAGAGTCCCATGGTCTTGTAGTGCGGGTTGAGCACCACACCTTCGCGGGCCAATACAAGGTCGGCGGCCAGCGCCAGCATCACGCCGCCTGCGCCTGCGCTGCCGGTCAGGCCGCTGATCACCAGCTGCCTGGCAGTGAGCAGCTCCAGGCACACATCGTCGATGGCTTGAATGTTGGCCCAGGCTTCCAGCCCCGGCACGTCGGCGGCCTGGATGACGTTTAGGTGCACCCCATTGGAAAAGCTGCCGCGCCCGCCCTTGATCAGCAACACCCGGGTATCTCGCGCCTTGGCCCAGCGCAACGCTGCGACCAGCCGCTGGCATTGTTCGGTGCTCATGGCGCCGTTGTAGAACTCGAACGTCAGTTCGCCGACGTGGCCGAACTCTTGGTAGCGAATGGGTTGATAGACCCGCTCGTTGAAAGGCTGGCGGGCGATTGAGCTGTCCAGCACCGGAACGCCGGCCAGCCTTTGCGCCAGTACGTGCCGTGCCGGCAGCTTGAAGGTCTCTGGGCCTTTGGGTTTGAGCGAGCCGATCCACAGGCTGTGATCTCCGGCCGCCACCAGCACAGCGTCGTCCTGTACCGCGAGGATTTCTCCGGGAGTGCCCTGGCGGGCGTCCAAGTGCGCGTCGTAGAGGTAATATTGCCCGCCCAACAGGCTGGCCAACACGCCGGGCTGGCCATCGGCAGCATCGATGCTGCGTTTGATAAAGGCTGCGCAATCGAACCAACTGAAGGTGCGGTCGGCCTGGGTCATGTTCGGCTGCAAGCGCCCGATGACGCTGGGTTGGGTGTAATCGAGCGGTGTGGGGACGAAGCCCTTGGCGAATTTCGCCACGACGTCACGAATGCAAACCATCGCGGCATCGCTTACCAGGCCGTTGTACAGCTCGGATTTGCGCACCTGGTCGGGCATGTCGAACTCACAGGTGGACCATATCGGTCCTGCATCCATTTCTTCCACCGCTTGCAAGGCGGTGACGCCCCAACGGCGAGCCTGCTGGGTGATAGCCCAATCCAGCGCACTGGCACCGCGGTCACCAACGATGCCTGGATGGATGATCACCACCGGGCGCTGCGGATGGCTCCATAGTTGGTGCGGCACACGGTCCTTCAGAAACGGGCAGATCACCAGGTCGGCGCCTGAGGCCTCGACCTGCTGGCACACCGTGGCTTGATCGATGAACACCACAACGCTGGGGTCGTGACCCGCCTGGCGCAGATCCAGCCAGGCTCGTTGGGTCAAACCGTTGAATGCCGATGATAACAACAGGATCTTGAGTGATCGCATGGCTGACTCTTCCTTGAGAATGTGCGACCAGAGCTGCTCGTTGAGCCGTCCCTGGCCATCGATAAGCGCCCAAGGTTATAGAGCGGGCCAGCACGGCCACCTGATCGAGATCAATAGTCGGGTTCTGTTGTTCTCAAGGTTCGGCCGGTGAAAGCGGCTTATATTTTCTGAATCACTGCGCAGCCCACTCATCAAACGAACATGCCCTGCTCGGGTTTGCCTTGTTAACCGTAACGGAGCCACGTTCATGTTCGAGAAAGCGCATTACCTCATCAGTTTCATCCTCGACAACCAGCCACAAAGCCGCACGCTTGAGCACGATGCAGACACGCTGGACCCGCAATGGGCCGAGTCCCTGCTCAGGCAGCGCTTCGCAGAGCTCAAGGACGCGAAATTGAGCGACGTCCAGGTGCAAAAGCGCAACAAGCCGGCCGATGAAGGCCATGACATCCCAGGGCATTACCAGCAGCCCTGATTTACGTATCAGAAAACCGCTGCCCGTTTATCAATCACTGAATATTCGGAGGACCTATGAACCCGACAACTCAAGGTTGGACCTGCGCCTGCCCAGGCTGCACCTGCCAGGTGACCCATGACACGCGTCACCAGCGCAACGGCAAAGCCTACTGCAGCCAGGCATGCGCCGACTTGCACCCCCAGGTTCAAGCGTGCCCCAGTGCCGATTGCCATTGCGAGTCGAACGTGAAGGTGCAAGACCGCGCTGTCAGCGATAGCCAGCTCGACGAGGCGATCGAAGAAACCTTTCCTGCGAGCGATTCCATATCGCCTTGATCATTCAGACCCATTAGGAAAACGGGGGCTGCATCGTGGCTCTAGGGTCTAGCAGTTGACAGCCCCCGGCAAAACTCAACAACCTGCACGTGTCACCGCCCTGCCCTGAGGCTGCCCTTGGACTATTTCACCGCGCTCACCGCCTTCATCGAAGCCGCCGAAGGCAACAATTTCTCGCGTGCCGCCGAACGCCTGGGAATCAAGGCCTCAACGGTTTCACGCTATGTGAAGGACCTTGAGCAAGACTTGGGCATCGCGCTGTTCAACCGCTCCACACGCACGCTGCATCTGACCGAAGGCGGCCAGACCTTCCTGATACACGCACGCAGGGTATTGGATGAACTGGAACACGCCAAAGCCGCCACGTCTGCGCTGAACCAGCATCCCCGGGGCGTGTTGAAACTCAACCTGCCGCCGGCGTTTGCTCGGCATCACATTCTGCCGGCGTTGAATGACTTTCTGGTGCGCTACCCGCAGATCAGCGTGGAACTGGTGCTGGATAACACCCAGGTCAATTTGATTCATGCCGGCGTCGACTTAGCCATACGCATTGGCGAGCTGGCCGATTCGACCCTCAAGGCACGCAAGCTCAGCGACGGCCACTACCGCTTGGTGGTCAGCCCGGCGTTTGGCATGCAGCACCCTCCTCCTTCCACGCCCACCGACCTGGCCGGTTTGCCTGCGGTGCTGGGCACGGCGACCACCGGCGATATCAGTTTTGTATCCGCCGGCCGCGCGCTCCCGTTGCAGCATGACGGCGTTATTCGAATCAATGACCTGGACGCGCAACTCATCGCCGTGCGCCAAGGCTTAGGCTTTGGGCTGTTGCCGGACTGGCTGGTGGCGCGAAGTATCGAGGCCGGCGACTTGGCAGTGTGGCTGCCCGAATGGCATATCCAGGGCGTGGAGCGGGCGTTTGCGGTGTGGTTTGTGTACCCGCCCAAGCGCATCGTATCGTCCAAGGTCCGGTGTTTTATCGACTTTATCGTTGAACGACTGGGCGAAACACCGGACTGGAAGTGACTCAACTGAAGCGGATATCCAGCGCACGCAGGTAGGTTTGCAGCCCCGCATCCTGAATCGGGATCAGGAACGCCTCGCTATCCGATTCATTAAAATGCGCATGCCAGTAACCCGGTGGCGTGACAAACGCCAGGCCGGGAGACCAGTCGACCCGCTGCGGGTTACGAATTTGCCCATCCGCGTCCAGCTCGGTGCCCACCAATGAATAACAGCCCGTGGGGCAATCAATAATGAAGTCCAGTGCAATCGACTGATGCCGATGGGGTTTCTGCACCGATCCCGCCGGCAGAATCCCGTACATGGCCCACAGCACGTGGGTCACCGTGCGCGTCTGCGGGAAATGACGGTTGCCCAGCAGGATGCTGATGCGGCTGCGGTCCTGTGCCCTGGGATCATCGGCCGCTTCACGCAACTTCGCGTTGGCCAGTGCTGCTGGGTACAGGGTCGGCGCAAAGCGATCGGCGCGGGGTGTCACCCCCAGGTAACGCAGCAACGGCTCATCGTGCACATAGTAAAGACGTGCATCCTCGCGGGCACTGAAGTGCGCTTGCTGTAATCCCGGCAGGGCGATAAAGCAGCCCTTGGACCATTGAATCTCATACTCCCCCTGAACCACGCTGCCCTCCCCGGCAATCACGTAGAACACCTGGGAAGTGGCGTTGGGTTGCAGGGTCAGCGTGTCGCCAGGGTTAAGGCGCATGAAGTTCGCGCATAGCCCGGGGCCTGTCGCAGGGCCTTCGCAGCCCAAGGCGTCGCTGAGGTCCAGCGGTACCACGCGGGAGGGGCCATTGTCATACAGCGAGGCCGGAAAGCTGTGGTAGGGAATGCGGGAAATCAGGTTGGCACTGATGGGATTCGCCGCCTTGCTGTACTCGAAGTACTCGGCGTCCACTTGGTTGATATCCGTCAGTGCGGGGTCGAATTCACGGTTCATCAGGCTCACCTCAGTCTTGGGCTGGATCGCGCAGCACGGTTGAAGCGCTGCACGGGCTAAGTGGACTATAGGCATTGCCCACTGGCGGATGAATGCCTGTAACGGCACAGCAGTTATGCGAAACGGGGCAGTTAACGCAATTGGAACCAGGTGGTTTTCAACTGGGTGTACTTATCAAACGAATGCAGCGACAAATCGCGCCCGAACCCCGACTGTTTGCCGCCGCCAAACGGCACGGTCACATCCAGGGCGTCAATGGTGTTGACCGACACGGTGCCGGCATTCAGGGCACGCGCCACGCGATGCGCACGGTTCAGGTCATCACTCCACACCGATGCCGCCAGGCCGTAGACGCTGTCGTTGGCTTGCTGTATCGCCTGTTCTTCGGTATCGAAGGGACTCACCGCCAGCACGGGGCCAAACACCTCCTCACGGGACAGGCGCATATCAGCGGTGACGTTGGCGAATATCGTCGGCTGGATGAAGTTTGAACAACCCTCGATGTTCAACTGTTGGCCACCGGTCAACAGCGTGGCGCCTTCTGCGCGAGCCTGCCCGATGGCTTGCATGATGCGTGCGGTTTGCCCGCTGTCGACAATTGCACCGGCGGCGCTGGCAGGGTTCAGTGGGTTGCCGGGCATCCAGGCGTGGGATTTATCGATCAGGCGCTCGATGAACTCGTCGTGGATGCAGCGTTGCACATAGAGGCGCGAATTCGCCGAACACACCTCGCCCTGGTTGAAGAATATCCCGAAGGCCGCCTTCTCCGCCGCCAGGTCCAGGTCCTGACAGTCTGCAAACAGCAGGTTCGGGCTCTTGCCTCCACACTCCAGCCACACCTGCTTGAGGTTGGACTGCGCGGAGTACTGCATGAAGTACTTGCCCACTTGGGTCGAACCGGTAAATACCAGGCAATCGACGTCCGGGTGCAACCCCAGTGCCTTGCCGGCGCCCTCGCCCATGCCTGGCACCACGTTCAGCACGCCCTCGGGGACGCCCGCCTCGAGCGCCAGTTGGGCCAGGCGCAGGGCGGAAAACGGCGATTGCTCAGCGGGCTTGAGTACCACGCTATTGCCTGCCGCCAAGGCGGGTGCCAATTTCCAGGCGGCCATGTCCAGCGGAAAATTCCACGGCACCACCGCTGCAATCACGCCCAATGCTTCGCGGGTGATGGTCGCCAACGCGTTGGCGGCGGTCGGGGCGACCTGATCGTAGAGCTTGTCCAGAGCTTCACCGTACCAGGCGAAAACATGGGCCGCGCCGGGTACGTCGACGTTATAGGCGTCCATTACCGGCTTGCCCATGTTCAGGGAGTCCAGCAGTGCGAGTTCTTCGCGGTGGGTCATCAACAGGTCGGCGAGTTTGATCAGGACTTTTTTGCGTTCGCCTGGAGGCATGCGTCGCCACGGGCCGTCGTTAAAGGCACGGCGCGCAGAGCGTACTGCCAGGTCGACCTCCGCTGCACCGCAGGCGGCGACCTGCGCAAGCAAGCGGTTGGTCGCCGGGTTGATGGTGTCGAAGGTCGCCCCGGAGAGTGCACCTACGGGCTGGCCGTCGATCAGGGCGGTGCTGATGAAGGTTTGACGGGCAGCGCGTTGCTGCCAATAGTCGAGGTTGAACATGCTGTACTCCTGAATTGGGCCGTAAGGCTTTTGTAGGAGCGAGCTTGCTCGCGAAAAACTCACAGGCGCCGCGTTCATCCAGGAAGCACGCGTTATCGTTGACGTTTTTCGCGAGCAAGCTCGCTCCTACGGATGAACCGAGGTGGGGCCTGTTCATTCGGCCATTTGCAGCTCCGGCATGCGTACCCGGAACCCACGCGTGACGCAGAACAAACACACCAGCCCCAGGCCCATCCAGCCCAGGCCGATGGTGAACGACATACCCGACAGGCTCGTCCACAACCACAGCGTGCTGAGAAACCCCAGGCCCGGCAGTGCGGCGTACAGCAGATAGTTGCGTGTACCGCGCAGCTTCTGGTCGCCCAAGTAATGTTTGATCACGGCCAGGTTCACCGCCGAAAACGCGAACAGCGCGCCAAAGCTGATCATGTTGGCCACGGTGTCCAGGCTGATGAACAGGGCAATCAGCGAAAACAGGCTGACCAGCATGATCGCGTTGGCCGGTACGCGTTTTTTCGTCACCAGCTTGCCGAATACCCTGGGCAATGCGCCGTCGCGGCCCATGGCGAACAGCACGCGGGACACGCTGGCCTGGGAGACCATCGCGGAGGCGAAACAGCCCGCCACATAGGTGGCGGTAAACGCACTCACCAGTAGCTCGCCGCCGACCCGGCGCATCACATCGACCGAAGCCGAGTCGGGATCGGCAAAACTATTCCATTCCGGGAAGACCATCTGGGCGCAATACGACACCACCAAAAACAGCAACCCACCGATCAGCGACACCGCCATGATCGCCTGCGGAATGGTACGACGCGGGTCAGGTGTCTCCTCAGCCATGGTCGACACGGCATCAAACCCCAGGAACGACAAGCACAGCACCGCCGCGCCGGTCATGATCAGCGGCACGCTGAAACCTTCATGGTGAAACGGCTTGAGCAGCGACACCGGCTCGGCTTGCCCGCTGAGGTTGTGGATCGACGACCCCACGAACACCACGATGAACACCAGTTGGGCCACGATCAGCACCCAATTGACCCGGGTAATCGACTCGATACCCACTAGATTCAGCGCCGTCACCAGGGCAATGGAGCCCAATACCCATACCGCGGTGGGCACGGTAGGAAAGTATTCGGACAAGTAGATGCCGATCAGCAAATAGCTGAGCAGCGGCAGGAAGATGTAGTCCAGCAGCAAGGTCCAGCCGGCGATAAAGCCGAAGGAGGCGCCAAACGCCTTGCGCGTATAGGTGTAGACCGAGCCCGAATACGGGTGCGCCTTGACCATGCACCCATAGCTGTAGGCCGTCAGCAGCATGGCAGCCAGGGTCAACAGGTAGGCGGTGGGCAGGTGCCCCTTGGTCATTTGGGTCACCAGACCGTAGGTGGTGAACACCGCCAGCGGCACCATATACGCCAGCCCGAACAGTACAAGCCCGACAAGGCCCAGGGGTTGTCGAAAGCGGCGCGATGAGGTTGGTTGGGTTGGGGTTTGATGGACGGGAGTATCGGCTACGTTTGTTATTGTATTCATTGCTGACTCCTGGAAAGTGGAATGCAGGGCGCCGCGGCGTTCGATCAAATCGACACCTTTGATGAGTCATCCATTGGGAGCGGTGGGCAGGCCGCTATGGGCCGCCCACCCTGTTCAACCGAAGCGGCATGCGGGGGCTCAGCCCTTCACAGTTTTCCCGCCATCCGTGCGGTGCGGTCCACCGCAATGCGGGTCTTGTCGACCAGTTCATCGAGCTCCGCGCGGCTGGCTACCAGGGCCGGCGCCATGATCATGCGGCCCAGGGTCGAGCGAATGATCACGCCTTCTTCAAAGCCAAAAGTGCGGCATTGCCAGGCCAGGTCGTTTTCATTGGCAAAGCGTTTGCGCGTGCCTTTGTCCTCGACAAACTGCAAGGCTGCCAGCAGGCCGGTGCCCTGGATCTCGCCGATCAGCGGGTGGTTGCCAAAGACTTCGTGCAGGAGCTTGTGCAAATACGGCCCGGTGTCGTCCTTTACCTGGCGCACGATCCCTTCGTCACGCAAGGCCTTGAGGTTGGCCAGGGCCACCGCCGCCGCAACCGGGTGCCCGGAATACGTCAGTCCATGGGCAAACACCCCGCCCCGCTCTACCAGGGCTTCGGCCATGCGCTTGCTCAATACCAAACCGCCCATGGGCAGGTAACCTGAGGTCAGGCCCTTGGCGATCGACAACGTGTCGGGTTCGAAGCCGAAATACTGATGGGCAAACCACTCACCTGTACGACCGAAACCGCCAATCACTTCATCAGCGCACAGCAGCACATCGTATTGGCGACAGATACGCTGGATCTCCGGCCAATAGCTTTCTGGCGGAAAAATCATGCCGCCGGCGCCCTGGAAAGGTTCAGCGATAAAACCGGCGACGTTTTGCGCGCCCAACTCCAGAATCTTTTCTTCCAGTTGCAGGGCGCAGCGCCGCCCGAACTCGGCCGGGGTCAAGTCACCGCCCTGGGCGTACCAATAAGGCTCGTCAATGTGCGCGACGTCCGGGATCAAGCCGCCCATTTCATGCATGAATTTCATGCCGCCCAGGGCAGACGCCGCCAGGGTGGAGCCGTGATAGCCGTTCCAGCGACCGATCATGATCTTCTTCTCGGGCTTGCCGAGCACTTGCCAGTAGCGGCGTACGGTGCGGATCAGCACCTCATTGGCTTCGGAACCGGAGTTGGTGTAGATCACATGGCTGTAGTGCCCTGGCAACAGGCTGAACAGCAACTCGGACAGCTCGATCACCGCCGGATGAGTGGTGTGAAAGAACATGTTGTAGTACGCCAGCTGATCCATCTGCGCAGCCGCCGCAGCGGTCAGGTCCTTGCGGCCATAACCCAGCTGCGTGCACCACAGGCCCGACATCCCGTCCAGGTAACGCTTACCCTCGCTGTCCCACAGGTACAGGCCCTCACCGCGGACCATTACGCGCGGGCCTTCGGCATTCAGCGCCTTTTGATCCACAAAGGCATGGATATGGTGGGCCGCGTCCGAGGCCTGGTAGTCCTGGGTCTGGCGTTGCGGTTCAAAGGGTAGGTTCATGGCTTTTTCTCTTGTTGTGGGTAGTCATGCAGCCGGTCAACGGCCTTTGCTCATGTAGCGTTCGAGGGGGTCTTTGCTCAGCCCGCCCTGGGCCTCGGCCAACGAGTCGATAAACAGGGAAAACAGTTCCGACTGCGTGCCGATGTCGAGCTTGCTGTAGATGTGCTTGCGGTGGGACTTGATGGTGTCTTCGGAAACCCCGAGGCGCTCGGCCAGCGAACGTGTGGAGTGGCCGCGCAGGATCAACTGGGTGATTCGGCATTCGCGTTCGGTGAGCAGCGAGGAGCCGAAGTTGTTGAGTGCCGAGTGAATACGCTGTTCCAACAGGCTTTCGAAACGCGCGCCCTGAGTCTCCAGGCCGACGAAGTGCTTGCCCAGCACTGCCAATACCCATGGTGCTATGCGCTTGAAATGCTCGGTGGTGTCCGCGTCGAGCTTCTGCGTAAAGGCCAGCGACACCGCCAGGCTCAAGCCGCTGCTCGCCTGCAGGATGTAGTTGAGCTCATCCTCCAAGTGCGAATGCCGGTAAAACGACTGGTAGTACTCGCTGTGCTCAAAGTGGTCGGGGGCCACATCGGCGAGGTCGTAGCAGCCGGAAGTGGCGCCCTCCACGCAGGCGCCGTAGAACGGGTCGAGCAAGTAAAAACCGGAGAGGTACTGGCGCACATTGCCCTGGGGCAGCCATGGCCCGTCCAGTTCGAACAATGCGCTGGGCATGCCGTCGTGGGGGTACAGGTACAAGGTCGTGGCCTGAATGGGGCGGATACACCCCAGGGCATCGAACAACGTGGCGGCAAACCCCGCGTGCCCGATGCTCTCGGTCACCCTGGCTATCTGTTCGAACCACTGGGCTGAAGACAGTCGATCATTATCCACTTCGAAGACTCGCCGTCATAACGGTTGGGTGCGACACCAGATCACTGGCGCCGGGGACTGAAGTGATAGTCCCACACCCGCAAAGTCATCGAAATCACCCCTTAGGGTGAGGGGGTGCGCTGGAACCTCGGAATCGCCAAGCCCAGGCTTTCGCGCAAGGTCGAGCCCTCGTAGGCCGTGCGATAAACACCGCGCTCTTGCAGCAAAGGGACCACCTCCTGAGTAAAGCGATCAAATTGCCCAGGGTGCCCGATGTAGATATTGAACCCGTCCACCGCCCGTGCCTCGAACCAATCCGCCATTTTCTGCGCCACCGTGGCCGCGCTGCCCACGAACGCGCCTGGGCGCAATTGCCGGCCAAATTCGACGGCCTGGCGCAGGCTGAAGCCCTGCTCCCGCGCCTGGTCGGCGATGCGTTTGGCAGCGGTGAAAAAACTGCTGCGCGCGGCCTCCAGGCTCTCTTGCGGGAACGGCGCATCCAGGTCGTATTGGCTGAAATCATGCCAGCCAAAATTGCGCCCGAACTCCTTGAGTGCCAGCGCAAAACTGTGGTCGAGCTGATGATAGTGCTGCTCGATTTCCCGAGCATAGGCATCGGTGTCGCCCACATAAATTTCCGCACCGGGCATGATCAGTACCTGTTCCGGATCGCGCCCCCGTTGTGCCGCCCTGCCCTTGATATCCCGGTAAAACGCCTGGCCCTGCTCGATACTGGCCGCGTGGGTGAAGATCACATCGGCGGTGGCGGCGCCCAGGTCGCGGCCTTGCTCCGAGTCGCCGGCCTGGAAAATCACCGGCTGGCCTTGGGGCGAGCGCTGGATATTCAGCGGGCCCACCACCGAGAAGTGTTCGCCCTGGTGATTCAGGCTGTGCAGCTTGCTCGGGTCGAGAAACTGCCCAGTGGCACGGTTGCGCACAAACGCATCGTCTTCGTAAGAATTCCACAGCCCCTGCACCACCTGAACGTGTTCGGCGGCACGCCCGTAGCGGGTGGCATAGTCGTAATGTTCGTCGCGGCTGTAATTGCCGGCGGTACCGGCATCGCCACTGGTCACCACGTTCCAGCCGGCGCGGCCTTTGCTGATCAGGTCCAGGGAGGCGAGGCGCCGGGCGACGTTATAGGGCGAGTTATACGAGGTAGTCAGCGTACCGACCAGGCCGATATGCCGCGTGCTCACGGCCAGTGCCGACAGCAAGGTCAGCGGCTCCAGGCGATTGAGGTAATGGGAAGGCGAGCCTTCGGTGATGAACTGGCTGTCGACGATGAACAGCAGGTCGAACAGCGCCGCCTCGGCCTGGCGCGCTATCTCGATGTACCAATCGACGTTGACGCTGGCATCGGCCGGCAATTGCGGATCAAGCCACAGGTTATGGCGGCCCGGCCCACCGCAGCCCATGGTCAGGGCGCCCAGTTTGAGCTGTCTTTTAGTCATTGCGCAGTAGTCCTTCAAGCGGTCAGGGCTGGGTGGTGGCGACGGCGGGCTGCAAGGCGGCTGCAAATGAAGGGTCGAACAACGTGGCGGCCGAGTAAGACTTGACCAGGCCCAGGCCGGCAAAAAAGTCCACGGTCTTTTGCGCCTCGATGGGCGCCTGAGGCGTCAGCGGCTCGACGGTGGTGCGTGCGCGGGCAAACCAGACGCGAGCGATGTCGGCATCAGCGCGGGTGCGCTTGGCCCAGGCATCGGCATACGCGTTGGCGTTGGCCGGGCTTTGGCGGGCCCAGTCGCGGGCTTTTTTCAGGCGCTGGAGGAAGTCGCTGATGGGTTCACGCTTGGCCTCGACAGCACTGGCGTTGGCGGCAATGAAACTCTGGGCCGGGATCAAGTCTTCAGCGGTTGCCAGCACCCGCGCACCTTGGCGTTCCTGTTGCGTGACGTAGGGTTCCCAGGTGGCGATCACGTCAACTGCACCGCCTTCCAGCGCGTGGGAGGCATCCAGGGCGCTGAGGTAGCGCCATTGCAGCGAATCCCGCGCAACCCCGGCCTTGTCCAGTGCGGTCAGCAACAGTTGCTGGCTCCAGGAACCTTTCCAGATCGCAGCGCGCTTGCCTGCCAGATCGGCCAGGCTGTGGATCGACGAGTCTTTTTTTACCAGGATGGCTACGCCGTCGAGATTTTGCCGGCTGACGGCAATCACCTTGATCGGTGCACCCAAGGCGCCCAGGAACAACACCGGGGCATCCCCGAGCAGGCCCAGGTCCAGGCTGCCGACGTTGAGCGCTTCGGCCACCGGCGACCCGGCCGTGAACTGCTTCCAGTCCAGCGTGTAAGGCAGGTCATCGAGCACCCCCGCCGCTTCCATCACGGCCTGCGCGTTGTAGCTCTGGTCGCCGACCACCAGGGTTTGGGCCTGCGCCGTCAGGCACAGCAAAGAGGCGGCCAACCCGGCCGCCAGGGTTTTGAGGTAACGCACGTTCGTCTCCAGATGCCTTGTGGGGCATTCAAATCGATCCGCACGCACGGTCTCGGTTTTAAAAAGCTTTTATCTGTGGCGAGGGAGCTTGCTCCCGCTGGGCTGCGTAGCGGCCCCATGCTCCTGACAAGAGCAGGGCCGCTTCGCGCCCCAGCGGGAGCAAGCTCAATCGCCACAGATTTTTGGTTTCCGGGCTATTTTCGTGGTGTTGAAGGCGAGATGTAAAATACTGATAACGCATAACCTAATTCATTAATAATGCGCATATCGCATCACGCTAGCGCGGCAATTCAACCCGAGCCACCAACCCCGACCCACGTCGATTGCTCAGGCTCAGCTCACCGCCCTGCTCGCGCACAATGGCCCGCGCTGCCGAGAGCCCAAGCCCTACCCCACCGGTATTGCGGTTGCGTGAGGTCTCGAGACGAAAGAAAGGGTCGAACACACGCTCCAGGTCCGCTTCGGGAATCCCCGGGCCCTCGTCGCTGACCTCGATGCGTACCCGCTGATCGTCAACACTCAGAGCAATGCTGGGGTGCCGGGCGTACTTGGCGGCATTTTCCAGCAGGTTGACCACCACCCGTTTAAGCGCCAATGGCCGGCCGTGATAGACCAGATGGGGCGGCCCCCGGAAGTCGACCGCCAACTGCTGGTCGCGATAGTCGTCGATGATGGTTTGCAGCAATTCAGACAAATCGAATGCCGTGCTGTGCTCCAGTACCGTATCGTCGCGGAAAAACGCCAGCGCGGCGTTGATCATCGACTGCATTTCCTCGACATCGCGAATCAGCTTGTGCTGATGGTCCAGATCCTCCATGAACTCACAGCGCAGGCGTATCCGCGTCAAAGGCGCGCGCAAGTCATGGGAAATGGCTGCCAGCATCTGGGTGCGTTCGCCGATGAAGTGCTGGATCTGCGCCTGCATGGTGTTGAAGGCGATAGTGGCCTGGCGTATTTCGTCGGGGCCTTCGATGTCGATGGGCGGTGCGCGCAGATCGCCGCCGAAGCGTCTGGCGGCACTGGCGAAACGCTGCAACGGCTTGGCCAATTGCCGGGTGGCCACCCAGGCGACCAGCAAGGTGGCGATCAACCCCAGGATGATGATCACCGCAATCCGCGTGGGTGCGCTCAGGCCCCAACTGCGTTCGGGTGGGATGAAGGACAACCAGCTGCCATCAAGTAACTGCACCAGCGCGACATAATGCGCGTCGGGGCTGCCACGGGGCCAATCGTCCGGGCTGTACACCTGAATGGTGCGCCCCGTGCCAAACAACGCCTGTATCCCAGGGACTTCGCCCGCCTGTAGCACGTTGCCGCCGCTGGGCAGGCCGAAATCCACGGGGTCGGTATGCCACGTCACCTGCAACCGCGCATCGCTGGCCGCTGCAGCCAGATGCGAGCGCAACGGCGCAGGCGCCGCCTCGATCACTTTCAACGTCGCGGCCATTTGCTCCAGCAACCCCGTGCGGTCGATGGGCGGACGCGCCCACACCCCGGCCACCTGCACGAACAAGGCATTGAGGGCCAGTGAGGCGAGCATCGCGGCGAGAATGGTCAGGGCGATCCGCCGATTCAGGGTGTCGCGGCGCAGCAGGCGGCGAATCATGCGCGGGTCACCGGGGCAGTGAACAGATAGCCGCCATTGCGCACGGTGCGGATCAGGTCCGGGCGCTTGCAATCGGGCTCGATCTTGCGCCGCAGCCGGCTGACCTGCACGTCGATGCTGCGGTCGAAGGCGTCGTGGCCCTGGCCGTGGGTCAGGTCGATCAACTGGTCGCGGGTGAGAATGCGCTGGGGGTGTTCAAGAAACACTACCAGCAGGTCGAACTCGCCACCGGACAACGGGATCATGACGCCCTCGGGCGAACGCAGCTCGCGACAGGTGATATCCAGATGCCAACCGGCGAAGGCAATCACCGGGCGTGAGCGCTCGTCGGCCGCACTGACCGACTGTCCCGCACGCCGTTGCACAGCGCGCAGGCGGGCCAGCAATTCGCGCGGGGCGAAGGGTTTGGTCAGGTAGTCGTCGGCGCCCAGTTCCAGGCCAACAATGCGGTCGCTCAGCTCGCCCATGGCCGTGAGCATGATGATAGGGATGCCGACCTGCGCCTGCACTTTCTGGCAGAGGCTGAGGCCGCCTTCGCCGGGCAACATGAGGTCGAGGATGATCGTGTCCGGCCGCTGTTGTGCGA
Organism: Pseudomonas sp. PA-1-3F; assembly: GCF_021609665.1. Taxonomy (NCBI): domain Bacteria; kingdom Pseudomonadati; phylum Pseudomonadota; class Gammaproteobacteria; order Pseudomonadales; family Pseudomonadaceae; genus Pseudomonas; species Pseudomonas sp. PA-1-3F. The sequence continues at coordinate 114,841 of NZ_WJZD01000018.1, forward strand.
TGGCCGCCCACATGGCCTCGCCGTCGGCGGCCACGTCGACTTCATAGGCGTGCTGGACGAAGAATTTCTTCAGCAATGCCAGCACTTCCACGTCGTCATCGACGATCAGCAGTCTGCTCACGTTCACAGATTCCCAGGCCAAAAAAAGAACGACATCTAAAACCATTCCGGCGCCGGGGTCATTTATTTCAATCGAGCAACATTCCTTCGCCACGGACACAACCCGGACATCTTTGGGCAAAACCTGTCGGGCATTCTGCACATCTCCCACTCACGAAAGACGCCTATGAAAGTTTCGAGCAGCAGGTACACCGAGCAAGCAGCAGGCGATGCGCGGCCACTGGTACTGAGCCAGCGCACCTCTTCCCCGGCTCAGGACAGCCCGATGCTGTTCCAGGAATCCTGCCTGGGGCTGAACGCGGACCTGGACCGTATCGTGCTGCGTCGCTACTTCGAACACTACAGCCCCGACGCCGGGCGCTGGGTCGAGTACGCCCACTCCATTCCCATCGCCGAGCTTGTCCACTGGATCATGACCCATGGCCAGTTGCATATCGAATCCTCACACGACACTCCAAACGAACAGGCAACCCATTGATGGCCCGTAAATGCTCACTCCTGTTACTGATGGCGGGCACCCTGAGCCTGATGGCTTGCAGCAGCAACAAGGTCGAACCCGAGCGATATACAGGCTTTCTTCATGACTACAGCCTGCTTAAAGAACAACAGAGCCCGTCGGGCCAGACCGTACTGAGTTGGATCAGCCCGGCCTTGAAGCGCGGCCGCTACAAGCAGGTCTACCTGGCGCCCAGCCAGTTTTTTCCGGCTGTTGAACCCAGCGCCCAGATCCCCCAAAGCACGCTCTCCCACGTCACCGGCTACTACGACCTGGTACTGCGTTCGGAACTTGGCAAATACGTTTACCTGGCCTCAAAACCTGGCCCTGACACCCTCACAGTACGCCCTGCCATCACCCGCATCGCCACCAGCCCACAGGGGCTGCGGTTTTATGAGTGGCTGCCGATCACCCTGGTCGCAGCGGGCGTGAGCGCCGCCACAGGCATACGCGATCGAGACAGTGAAATCGCCACGGAGCTGTCATTGGAAGATGGTTCGACCGGCGATGTCGTGGCGGCCATGGTGCGTAAAGGCACCGGCGCACCCCTGGCCAATGACAAGCAAGTCATGACCGCCGACAACGTCAAGGACGTGCTCGACGGCTGGGCCCGCGACCTGGGTACGTCGTACAGTGCAGTCGCTCGATAACCCTCGCCGCGCTCAAACGTCATAATCACAGGGGCATCTGCGTGGTAATCTCCCGGCACCACGAATAGACATTGATCGTCACTTGACGATGACCAAAGCCAGGAAAGACCATGCCCAAGATTTCTCACTCAGCGCTACGCCGTAACTTCCGTGACCTGCTGGCAACGCCCCTGTGCGTTGAAACCGCCTCCGTATTCGACCCCATGTCTGCCCGCATCGCGGCCGACCTGGGGTTTGAAGTGGGAATCCTGGGCGGCTCCGTCGCCTCCCTGCAGGTGCTGGCGGCCCCCGATTTTGCGTTGATTACCCTGAGTGAGTTCGTCGAGCAAGCCACCCGCATCGGCCGTGTGGCCCAGTTGCCCTTCATCGCCGATGCCGACCATGGCTACGGCAACGCCCTGAATGTAATGCGCACCGTCGAAGAGCTGGAACGCGCCGGCGTCGCTGCGCTGACCATCGAAGACACCCTCTTGCCTGCGCAATTCGGGCGTAAATCCACGGACCTGATTTCCGTCGAAGAAGGCATCGGCAAGGTCAAGGCCGCGCTAGAGGCGCGTGTCGACCCGGCGCTGTCTATCATTGCGCGCACCAACGCCGGCGTGCTGCCCACCAGCGACGTGATTGCGCGGACCAAGGCCTATGAAAAGGCCGGCGCTGACGGCATCTGCATGGTCGGCGTCAAGGACTTCGACCACCTGGAGCAGATCGCGGAGAACCTCAGCGTTCCGCTGATGCTGGTGACCTACGGCAACCCACAACTGCACGACAGCGAGCGCCTGGCCAGCCTGGGCGTACGCATCGTGGTGGCCGGGCATGGCGCCTACTTCGCCGCGATCAAGGCCACTTACGACAGCCTGCGTGCCCAGCGTCAGCTGACCCACAGCACCTCGAACCTCAGTGCGACGGAATTGACCCACACCTACACCTTGCCTGAGAGCTATGTGGCGTGGGCCGAAGAGTTCATGGATGTAAAAGAGTAATCAATCACGGCTCAGCCGTTGGCGCATCCCTGCGCTGGCGGCCGGGCCGGGCTGTACCACGCACTGATCCATCGCCACCCACGCACCTTCCTCCGTCGCCATCATCGGCTGCACCGGCCGGCCCGTCTCACGGTCCACCACCTCGACACTGATGCCCTCCTCGGCGTAATGCCGATTGCCCCACGCCACCAACGCCATCAGCACCATACGAAAGTCTTCGCCTCTGGCCGTCGGCACGTATTCGTACCGTGGCGGCCGCTCGCTGTAGGCGCGGCGCTCCAGCATCCCCGCGTCTACCAAGCCATTAAGGCGGCGCGTCAGCATGTTGGGCGCGATGCCCAGGCTGCGCGAGAACTCGTCAAAACGGCGCAAGCCGTGCAAGGCGTCGCGCATGATCAGCATGCTCCACCACTCCCCTACCCGTTCAAGGCTACGGGCGATGGGGCATTCGGCACTGATGAGGGATTTGCGCTGCATAAGTATTCCTGTGTGCGAGTACAAACTTGTATGACGCCATGTTACTTTCATGATGATAGTGACGTCCATACGCTGTGTACCCTTCAAGCAACAGGAGTCGATTGAGCATGAGTAAACGTATCGTCGTGACGGGCATGGGCGCGCTGACGCCGCTGGGGTCGAGCGTGGAATCCACTTGGCAGCGCTTGCTGGACGGACAGTCGGGCATCCGCCGCTTGCCGCAAGAGTTGATCGGTGATCTGGCGGTCAGCATCGGCGGCCAGGTGCAGAGTGTGTTGCAAGACCCCGAAGCCGGTTTTGATCCTGATCGACTGTTGGCCGCCAAGGAACAGCGCAAGATGGACCGCTTTATCCTGTTTGCCCTGGCGGCGGCGGATGAAGCCCTGAAGCAGGCCAATTGGCCCCCCAGAACACCCGAAGAGCAGGAACGCACGGCAACCATCATCGCCTCCGGCGTCGGCGGTTTCCCGGCCATTGCCGATGCGGTGCGCACCACCGACAGCAAGGGCCCGCGTCGTTTGTCGCCCTTCACCATTCCATCGTTTCTGAGCAACATGGCCGCCGGGCATGTGTCGATCAACTATGGCTTGAAAGGCCCTCTGGGTGCGCCAGTAACCGCGTGTGCCGCCGGGGTTCAGGCTATCGGCGACGCAGCGCGAATGATTCGCGCCGGGGAAGTCGACGTCGCGGTATGCGGCGGTGCCGAAGCGGCGATTCATCGCGTCAGCCTTGCCGGATTCGCCGCAGCGCGAGCGCTGTCCAGCGATTTCAATGCCACCCCGCAGCGCGCTTCGCGACCCTTCGATCAGGCGCGCGACGGCTTTGTGATGGGCGAAGGCGCCGGCATTCTGGTAATTGAAGAACTCGAACATGCCCTGGCGCGGGGCGCGCAGCCGATTGCCGAACTGGTGGGCTATGGCACCAGTGCAGACGCCTATCACATGACCGCAGGGCCTGAAAACGGTGACGGTGCGCGCCGGGCAATGACTCAAGCGTTGCGCCAGGCGGGCATCGAGGCGTCGCAGGTGCAGTACCTGAATGCCCACGCGACCTCCACACCTGTGGGAGACAAAGGCGAGCTGGCGGCAATCAGGACGCTATTCGGTACTGGCGGTAGCCCGGCGATCAGCTCGACAAAATCCGCCACCGGCCACTTGCTCGGTGCTGCGGGGGGCATCGAAGCCGTCTTCACCGTGCTTACCCTGCGTGACCAGATCGCGCCAATGACACTCAACCTGGAAAACCCGGACACCCTCGCCGACGGCCTGGACATGGTGCGCGATGAGGCGCGGCCCATGCCGATTGAATATGCGCTGTCCAATGGCTTCGGCTTTGGCGGCGTGAACGCCAGCGTGCTGTTCCGACGCTGGATATAAGCCGGGGTTTGCCCCTGGAGTGAATTTCACCGACCATGGCGCCTTTCTGTTCCTGCCAACACGAGGTGCCCATGGCCAACCACGACCTGTCCTATACCCCTGACCCGGACGCCGATTCCATCTCCTCCGACGTAATCGGCTTCAACGGCATCCTGGTCTCCACCCAGATTCCCACCCATGCCGATGGCAGCCTGGAACTGGGCGATATCACCCTGCAAAGCGAGTGCACCCTGCAAGCGCTGAAAGTTGCGCTGGAAAAAGCCGGCAGTTCCATGGACCGGGTCATGCACCTGACCATCTACCTCACTGACATGGCCGACCGTGCTGCGTTCAACGAGGTCTACAAGCGCTTTTTCGCCAAGCCCTGGCCAGTGCGGGCGGCAGTGGGCGTTGCCGCCTTGGCGGTGGAAGGTATGCGGGTGGAAGTGACGGCGATGGCTGCCAAGGCTTGAATCTGTGACGCCGTTAACGCCGATCTGATAGGAATGTCGAACGCGGTCAAAAAGGTGGGCTTGCCTGCGATAGCGGTGGTGAATGTTCCATCGCCATCGCAGCATAGGTATCTACACAACTTTGTGGGCTGTACCCGCCAACGGTAACTACGATGCGAAGCGAGCCGCTCTTGATCTGCTTTTGATCTTAGGCGCCCCGTCAAACCACGCTGGCCGGAATTCGACAGGGATTTGGGGGGTAAACCGGCAGGGATGCCGGTTTAGCCGCCCCGCGCCATGGATGGCGCGTGGCGGCGGCCCCCCAAATCACTGGCGGATTACGGGCACACCGAGCCTAGGCGAGGTGCCGAGTGGTGGGGCAAGAGCCCTTTGGTTACTTTGGGGCTCTTTTCCAAAGTGACCCGCCGTCAGGCGGAACCCTAAGTGGCAGTTACCGCAGGAATGGATATGTACACGGTCCAACTGGGTTGACTGTCAGGCCGTCTTCGCAGGCAAGCCAGCTCCCACATTTGGACAGCGGCGCGTCAGTTAGAACAGCGCTGGCTGTCAGGCCGTCACGGGAGCAAGCTCCCTCGCCACAGGTTCAGCGTCGCACCAAAATTGTGTAGATACCTATGGCCATCGCAGGCAAGCCAGCTCCCACATTGGGTCTTCGTTGCGTTGAGTAATGCGTTCGCTTAACGGGCTTGCATTAGGGCCGACAGCCCTGCGGTAGATGCCGCCCAGGCATTTCACGGCTACAATGCGCGCCTCGACCGTGACAAGCCTGACTAAAAAAACTATGTCCTTGCCCAAGCATCACCTGGAATTGCTCAGCCCTGCCCGCGATGTCGCCATTGCGCGTGAGGCTATCCTGCACGGCGCCGACGCCGTTTATATCGGCGGGCCGAGCTTCGGCGCTCGCCATAATGCGTGTAACGAGGTGAGCGATATCGCTCAACTGGTGGAATTCGCCCGCCGTTACCACGCCCGCGTCTTCACCACCATCAACACCATCCTGCATGACAACGAGCTGGAACCTGCGCGCAAGCTGATCCATCAGCTCTACGATGCCGGTGTGGATGCGTTGATCGTGCAAGACCTGGGCGTGATGGAGCTGGATATTCCACCGATCGAGCTGCACGCCAGCACCCAGACCGACATCCGCACCCTGGGCCGGGCCAGGTTTCTCGACCAGGCCGGTTTCTCGCAGTTGGTACTGGCCCGCGAGTTGAACCTGCAAGAGATCCGCGCCATTGCCGACGAGACCGATGCCGCCATCGAGTTCTTTATCCACGGCGCCCTGTGCGTGGCGTTCTCCGGGCAGTGCAATATCTCCCACGCGCAAAATGGTCGCAGCGCCAACCGTGGCGACTGCTCCCAGGCCTGCCGCCTGCCCTACACCCTCAAAGATGACCAGGGCCGCGTGGTGGCCTTTGAAAAGCATCTGCTGTCGATGAAAGACAACAACCAGAGCGCCAACCTGCGCGCCCTGGTCGAAGCGGGCGTGCGTTCGTTCAAGATCGAAGGCCGCTACAAGGACATGGGTTATGTGAAGAACATCACCGCCTACTACCGCCAGCGCCTCGACGAGATCCTCGAAGACCGCCCGGACCTGGCCCGCGCTTCCAGCGGCCGTACCGCGCACTTCTTCCTGCCCGACCCGGAAAAAACCTTCCACCGTGGCAGCACCGATTACTTTGTCAGCGACCGCAAGATCGACATCGGTGCCTTTGACACCCCGACCTTTACCGGCCTGCCCGTGGGCACCGTGGAAAAAGCCGGCAAGCGCGACTTGCAGGTGGTCACCCATGAGCCACTGTCCAACGGCGACGGCCTCAATGTGCTGATCAAGCGTGAAGTGGTGGGTTTTCGCGCCAATATCGCCGAGCCCAAGGGTGAGTTCGAGGAAGACGGTGAGAAGCGCTACCGCTACCGCGTCGAGCCCAACGAAATGCCCGCCGGCTTGCACCAGCTGCGCCCGCATCACCCGCTCAATCGTAACCTGGACCACAACTGGCAACAGGCCCTGCTCAAGACCTCGGCCGAGCGCCGTATCGGTTTGTCATGGGTCGCGAGCCTGCGTGAAGAGCAGCTGCAAATCACCGCGACCAGCGAGGAAGGCATCAGCGCCAGTGTCACCCTGCCCGGCCCGTTTGGCGTGGCCAACAAGCCGGAACAGGCGCTGGACACCCTGCGCGACCTGCTCGGCCAGCTCGGCACCACCGAGTACCACGCCACCCGTATCGAACTGGATGCGCCGCAGGCGTTCTTCATCCCCAACTCGCAGCTCAAGGCGTTACGCCGTGAAGTGATCGAAGCACTGACCGCCGCACGCGTCGCCGCACATCCGCGGGGTGGGCGCAAGGCTGAAACTTCGCCGCCGCCGGTGTATCCCGAGGCGCACTTGTCGTTCCTGGCCAACGTCTACAACCAGAAGGCCCGGGACTTCTACCACCGTCACGGCGTGAAGCTGATCGACGCGGCCTTCGAAGCTCACGAAGAAACCGGCGAAGTGCCGGTGATGATCACCAAGCACTGCCTGCGTTTCTCGTTCAACCTGTGCCCTAAACAGGCCAAGGGTGTGACCGGGGTGAAGACCAAGGTGGCACCCATGCAATTGATCCACGGTGACGAAGTGCTGACCTTGAAGTTCGACTGTAAACCCTGCGAAATGCATGTGGTGGGCAAGATCAAGGGGCATATCCTCGGCCTGCCGCAGCCTGGCAGCGCGGTAGAGCATTTCAACCCGGAAAACCTTATCTACCAGGGCACGCACTAACCCTCACCTGTAGGAGCGAGCTTGCTCGCGAAGAACGAGAGAACGCCGCGTTTCAACCCTGATACGCGGCGTCATCGTTAACCTTCTTCGCGAGCAAGCTCGCGCCTACCGAGGTTGCGGGGCCACCACCAGCCCCGTTGCAACCCTGCCGCTGCCAGCAGAATCGCCGCCACACCCAGCCATTGCAGCCACCCCAGGCGATGCCCGAACGCAATCCAATCCACAAAGATCGCCGCAATCGGGTAGATGAACGACAGTGCGCCGGTAATGGCCGTCGGCAGTTTCTGGATCGCGCCATACAGCAGTACATACATCAAACCTGTGTGCACCACCCCCAAGGTGACCAAGGCCGCCCACGTCGTGGTGGATGCTGGCAGGCCATTCCAGGGCACCAGTGGCGCCAGCAATAGCGCGCCAGTCGTCACCTGGATCAATGCCATCAAATGTGGCGGTACTTCCTTGAGGCGCTTGATGATCAACGCCGCGACCGCATACAAAAATGCCGCACCCAGGGCCAGCGCGATGCCTACCAGGTAATCTCCTCCACCCGTTTGGTCGCCATGGGCGGTGACAATCGCCAACATGCCCAGGAACGCCACGCTCAACCATGCCAATTTCTGCACGGTGATTTTTTCACCGAGAAACACCGCCGCCAGCATCACCAGGATAAACGGCTGCACGTTGTACACCGCGGTGCTGATAGCGATGGAGGCACGGGAATAGGATTCGAACAGCAGCAACCAGTTGCCGACAATGGCAACGCCGCTGAGCACGGCCAGCCCCAGTTTTGCCCAACTGAGCAGGTCCAGGCGCAGGTAACCCAGCCAGGCGCACACCAGTACCAGCGTCAGCGCACCGATCACGCAGCGCCAGAACACCACCTCGATCACCGACACGCCAGACACCAGCACAAACCAGCCAATGCTGCCCGAGATCAGCATGGCGGCGACCATTTCCCACGACCCACGACGGATGGATGAATCCATGATTGAGGCTCCTCAAGTGAGGCTCCAGTATGGCAATCTGTTGGCGACGGCTACAGCGACTAAAAAAGGCAAAATCCCGAAATCACCTTTTCTTATTAGGCACAGACCATGATCGACACCATCGACCAGCAACTGATCGCCGCTTTGATGGACGACTCGCGGTTGTCCCTCAAGGCCCTGGCAGGCATCACCGGGCTGTCGTCACCCAGCGTCAGCGAACGCCTGCGGCGCCTGGAAGAACGCGGCGTGCTGACCCACTACACCGTCGACATCGACCCCAAACACTTCGGCTACCTGCTGCAAGCCATCGTGCGCATCCGCCCCCTGCCCGGCAAATTGCAGGAAGTGGAGCGCCAGATCCAGGCGATCCCCGAGTTCACAGAGTGCGACAAGGTTACCGGGGACGACTGCTTTATCGCACGCCTGCACGTCCGCACCATGGAGCACCTCGACACGCTGCTGGACCGGCTGAATACCTATGCCGAAACCAACACCGCTATCGTCAAGAAAACCCCGGTGAAACGGCGTTTGCCGCCGTTGGCTGACTAAATGGGTTGTTCAGGTACTCATGCCCAGTGCACGGAGCGCTCACTCGTCAGCTTTTCCACAAACCCCACAATCCGCCGACAGGCTTGCGCCAGGCGCTCCTCGCCCAGGGTAAAGGACAGCCGAACGAACCCCTGGGCCGGCTCGCCGAAGGCTGCCGCGTCCAGCACCGACACGCCCGCTTCACGAAACAGGCGCCAGGCAAAATCCAGCGACCCCAGCCCCGTGCCGCGCACATCCACCAGCACAAACATGCCCGCTTGCGGCGCCAGCACCCGGATGCCTGGGCAGGTGCTCAAGGCGGTCACTACCAGGTCACGTCGGCGTCGGTAGGTCTCCCGCATACCTTCAGTGACTTCATCGTGGGCCAACACCGCGGCGGTCGCCGCCTCCATCACGAAGCCGGGCAAGCCGTACATCATGCTCAACAGCAGGGTTTCGGCGTGCTGCACCATTTGCACTGGAGCGATGAGCCAGCCGATACGCCAGCCGGTCATGGCGTGGGATTTGGACAAGCTGCCGATCACAATGCAGCGCTGCGCCATGCCCGGTAATGCCGCGAGGCTGTGGTATTGACCGTCGAACACCAGGCTTTCGTAGACCTCATCCACCACCACCCACAGATCATGGGCGATGGCCAAGTCGGCAATGGCTTGCAGCTCCTGCAGGTCAAGCACCACGCCAGTGGGGTTGTTCGGATTGGAAAAGAATATCGCCCGGGTACGCGGGGTGATCGCGGCGGCGAGCAAGGACGGATTCAGGCGAAAGCCGGCCTCAGCACTGCAGGGCACCCGCACCAGAGTGGCGCCGCTGGCCTTGAGCGTGGCTTCGTAGGTGACATACATCGGGTCGAGCACCAGCACTTCGTCGCCGGCCTGCAACAGGCACAGCGAACTGATGAACAGCGCGTTCTGCGCACCGGGCACGATGATCACGTTGTCGGCGGCCAACGGCCGGGCAAGGGTTCGGCTGTAACGGGCGGCGATCGCCTCGCGCAGTGCCGGGCGACCGGCGATCTCGGTGTAGTGAGAATCTCCCGCGTGCAAGGCATTGACGGCGGCGTCGGTGATAAAGGTCGGCGTGGCGAAATCCGGGTCGCCGACGCTGAGGATGATGACGTCTTCGCCCTGGCTGGCGGCGTCGGACGCGGCGTGGTGGATGTCCCAGGCGGCAACGCCCTGCCCTGCAATGCGCTCAACGAAGGGAGAAAACTTCATGCCAGAGCCTCTGGTGAAAGAAGAAAGACGCAGATCCGTAGATGCGCGGGCGACAAGCGGCCAACTTAGTGCATGGCAAACCTTCGTTCAATGGCTAAATAGGGCCTTGTCCCCATGGCAGGCAATCACATTGAACCCCCTTCCGGTCGCCGTTCTCAAAGCTGCATAGACCGCGGCCCTGGAACACGCACAATGACTTTCATTCTATGGCTGGCCGTATTGGGCGCCGTACTGCTTACCCTGGCCCTCACCTCCTCATACTTGCGCTGGATGCCGGTCACCACCTCGGCGGTGTGCCTGTTGCTGGGTATCGCCATCGGCCCTCTCGGTGTGGACCTGCTGCATCTGGACATCAAGGGCTCGGCGCGCTGGATGGAGCACCTGACCGAAGTGGCAGTGCTGTTTTCGCTGTTTGTCAGCGGCCTGAAATTGCGCCTGCCGCTCAAGCATCGCACCTGGCGCATCGCCTTCGGCCTGGCCGGCCCGGTCATGTTGTTGACCATCCTCGGCACCGGGCTGTTGCTGCATTACCTGCTTGATCTGTCGTGGGGGGTGTCTCTGCTGGTGGGCGCGATCCTGGCGCCGACCGACCCTGTGCTGGCGGGCCTGGTTCAGGTCAACAATGCCCAGGACTACGACGCGCTGCGCTTCGGTCTGTCAGGCGAAGCGGGGCTGAACGATGGCAGCGCCTTCCCGTTTGTGATCTTCGGCCTGCTGTTCATGCAACACGGCGGCTTCGATGGCGACTGGGTCGGCGGTTGGGTGCTGAAAAACCTGGTATGGGCGGTGCCGGTCGGGCTATTGATCGGCTACTGGATGGGCCGAGGTATCGGCCGGGTGACGTTGCGCCTGCGCCTGATCAATGCCGACAGCACCCTCTCGCCCAATGATTACCTGACACTGGCATTGATCGCCCTTGCCTATGTGACCGCCGAAGCCGTGGGCGGCTATGGCTTCCTGTCGGTATTCGCGGCGGGCCTGGGGTTGCGCCAGGCCGAGGTGAAGTCCACCGGCAACGCCCAGACACCCGCCGAGCACCTGGCGCAACCGGTGGTGGGCCACCTTGAAATCGAGCCCGAGCAAGCCTTGCATGGTGACGTCAGCCAGTTGAAGGACACCCAGATCGCGGCAGGCGTGATGATGGGCGACATGCTGGCCTTCGGCAGCCTGGTGGAGCGGGCCATGGAGGTGTTCCTGGTGACAGTCTTGGGCATCGTGCTGGTCAGCCACTGGGAGTGGGCCGCGTTGGCGGTGGCACCGTTGCTGTTTTGTGTGATTCGCCCCGCCAGTGTATTCGCCATGCCTTGGGGCCGCCTGTTGGACCGGCGGCAACGCAGCCTGGTCAGTTGGTTCGGCATTCGTGGGATCGGCAGCATTTACTACCTGTTCTATGCGCTCAACCACGGGCTGGTGGGCACCAGCAGTGCGGTGGCGGTCAACCTGACGTTGTCGGTCATCGCGTTGAGCATCCTGGCCCACGGGTTGAGTACCCAGCCCATGCTGGCGTGGTATGAGCGTCAGGCTGCGCAAAAAAATTGAATCCTGCACCGCGCCGGGGTTTCAAACAGTCAGGACCCACAGCGAGTCAACTAATGAAAAACATCGCCCAACGATTGCTTGAGGAACGCCAACGCCTGGGATATTCGCAGCAATACCTGGCGCAGGCAGGCGGCGTGACCACACGCGAGCAACGTCAATATGAACTGGGCGAAGACCTGCCCCATGCCAACTACCTGGCAGCTTTGGCCGAGCATGGGGTGGATGTGGTGTATGTGATCACTGGCAAGCGCAGCACAGTGGTTAATATCAGCCGCGATCAGGCGCAGACGCTGATCGATAACCGCGTGGTGGGCCAGGAGGTGTCGCTGGACGGCGGGGCCGAGGAAGACGTCTACTTCAAGCTCAGCAATCCCTCGGGCCCGCCGCCGGATCAGTCCTGATTTTCAGTGTTGCCAACGTCCGCCGCTTCATCCAGGTCGTTCAGCGGTACCTCGGCATCGTCCATCAGCGAACCCGGGTCTTCGTTGCCCGGGTCGTTGAGTTCATCGTCCAGTTCTTTTGACATGTGCGTCTCCTCTAACCGCCTTGGGTATCGATATCGGCATCGGTTTCAGGCTTGTGCTCACGCTCGGGCCTGAAGTCTGGACTGTAGTCGTTTTCCTTGGCCTTTGGGTCGCTCGCAGGCGTTGGATCCTTGGGCGCATCGGCGGCAGTGCCAGGGGCCGGCTCGCCGCCGTCGATGGCGGGGTCGTTGCGATTGTTAGTCTGTGGATCGTTAGATTGGGTCATGAGGCACCTCTCTGCAGGCCGGTGAAAAATCTGTACCGCATAGAGCTAAGGCGTCACGGCCACGGCTGAAGTTCCGTCCGCGTGGTCAGCGCAGTGGATTGTCCACTTGGATATAAAACGCATAGATGCCCAACACCAGCCAGAACACCATGAACAACCACGGCGCGCGCATGGAAAACAACAACGACTTGCGATAGCCCTTGTGGCTCGACTCCACCTCGGAAAACAGCGGCGATTCATCGTAGGCCATGCCCATCACCGGCTCGCTGCGCAGCAATTCGCTTTGCTTGTAGTGCCAGTGGTCGATGATTTCATACGCCGCACGGATACCGGGCCAGGCATTCAGCGAACTGAGAATACCCAGCGAGACCAGGAAGATCGGCACCACCAGCGTGAACAGCTTGCCCCATTCCGGGTTGAGGTTGCCCATGCCGGAGACAAAGGCAATCACCAGGAAGGATTGCGCGGTCAGGTAGGCGTCGGTGCGGTTGGCCAGGATGCTGGTTTCGTACTGGATCTCGCGCCGGTAAAAGTCGAGGCGGTCCTTGGGCGAGCCGAAAATCTTTGCGTTGTGTTCGCTGTGGTCGTTCAGGGCCGCTTCCGGAGTGTGGGGGGAGATGATTCTGGACACGACGGTGCTCCACAAGGTGACGAAACTCCTTAGAAGAATCGGGGCTCGGTGAAGTTCAAGTGGGTTGCTGCACCAATCTGAAACACGCCGCGCCCCATTGTGGTGAGCCCCCTCCTGTGGCGATACAACCTGCCCCCGCCCGGGGGCGGGGGGGCCCCCCCCTCTTTTTCGGGTCCGGGCTGGCCCGGGCCGGCGAGGGCG
>NZ_WJZD01000019.1:0-127887 GCF_021609665.1 Pseudomonas sp. PA-1-3F
ACGCAAACCACCTGCCGAGCCGCTGACCGTGCTGTGGATCACGCCAATGCGCGCCTTGGCCGCCGACTCCGCACGCGCCCTGCAAGCCCCACTGGAGGCGTTGCAGATTCCCTGGAGCGTGGGCCTGCGCACCGGTGACACCAGCAGCAGCGAACGCGCGCGCCAGACCCGTCGCCAACCCACCGCCCTGGTCACCACTCCGGAAAGCCTGACCCTGATGCTGGCCCGTGCCGACAGTGAAACCAGCCTGGCGCACCTGCGCATGGTCATCGTGGATGAATGGCACGAACTGATCGGCAATAAGCGCGGCGTGCAGTTGCAACTGGCACTGGCACGCTTGCGGCGCTGGCATCCTGAGTTGATGGTGTGGGGTATTTCCGCAACGCTGGGTAATCAGGCCCACGCGTTGGAGGTTCTGGTCCCACAGGGTGGCGGGGTCAATGTGCGGGGGCAAACGGCGAAGGCGCTGAAGGTCGACACCTTGTTGCCGGCTGTCACCGAGCGTTTCCCTTGGGCGGGGCACATTGGTTTGAAGATGTTGCCGCAGGTGGTCGCTGAGGTGGAGGCCAGCAGCAGTTGCCTGGTGTTTACCAATACACGGGCGCAGTCGGAGATCTGGTACCAGGCGATTCTCGACGCCCGACCGGACTGGGCCGGATTAATTGCACTGTACCACGGCTCGCTATCGCGGGAGACCCGGGACTGGGTGGAGCGAGCGTTGAAAGACGGGCAACTCAAGGCGGTGGTGTGCACGTCCAGCCTGGACCTGGGCGTGGACTTCCTGCCGGTGGAACGGGTGCTGCAAATAGGCTCCGCCAAGGGTGTGGCGCGGCTGATGCAACGCGCCGGGCGTTCCGGCCACGCGCCAGGGCGGCCCTCACGGGTAACGCTGGTGCCAACCCACAGCCTGGAGCTGGTGGAAGCCGCAGCCGCCCAGGATGCGATCGCCCAACGGCGCATCGAAGCGCGGGAATCACCTTACAAGCCGCTGGATGTGCTGGTACAACACCTGGTCAGCATGGCCTTGGGCGGCGGGTTTACTCCGGCGGCACTGTTGGACGAAGTGCGCGGCGCCTGGGCCTATCGCGACCTCACCGAAGCGGATTGGGCCTGGGCCCTGGGGTTTGTGCGCCATGGTGGCCTGTCACTCACCGCTTATCCGGATTACCGCCGGGTGGAGCCCGATGAGCACGGCATCTGGCGTGTTCCGGATGCCCGCTTGGCACGCCGCCATCGCATGAGCGTCGGCACCATCGTCAGTGATGCCAGTATCCAGCTCAAGTTCTGGAGCAAGGGCGGCGGCGGCAAGAACCTGGGCAGTGTCGAGGAAGGCTTTATTGCAAGGCTCAAGCCGGGGGATGGGTTTCTGTTCGCCGGGCGCTTGCTGGAACTGGTGCGTGTGGAAAACATGACCGCCTATGTGCGCCGCAGCAACGCGAAAAAAGCCGCCGTGCCACGCTGGAATGGCGGGCGCATGCCCCTTTCCAACGAACTGGCCCAGGCGGTGGTCGAGCGTTTTGATGCCGCCGCGCATGGGCACTTCGACGGCCCAGAGATGAAGGCGGTGCAACCGTTGCTGCACACCCAATTGCGCTGGTCCGGCCTGCCGACACGCGAACATCTGCTGGCCGAGAACCTGCGGTCGCGGGAGGGCTGGCACCTGTTTCTGTACCCATTCGCTGGCCGCCAGGTACACCTGGGCCTAGCCAGTTTGCTGGCGTGGCGGGTCAGCCAGCAGCAGCCGCTGACCTTTTCGATTGCGGTGAATGATTATGGCCTGGAACTGTTGAGCGCCACCGAGGTGCAGTGGCCCCAATTGTTGAATACTCGGTTGCTGAGCCCCCAAGGCCTGCTGGCTGACGTAATTGCCAGCCTCAATGCCGGGGAACTGGCCCTGCGCCGCTTTCGCGAGATTGCGCGAATCGCCGGGCTGGTATTTGCCGGGTATCCCGGCGCGCCAAAAAGTACGCGACAAGTGCAGGCTTCCAGTGGTTTGTTCTTTGAAGTGTTCAAGCAATATGACCCACAAAATCTGCTGCTGGCCCAGGCCGGGGAAGAAGTGCTGCGGGACGAGCTGGATATTCGCCGGCTGGAACAGACGCTCAATCATCTGTCGACATTGAAGCTGGACCTGCACAGGATCCAGCGGCCCACGCCCCTGGCCTTTCCGCTGCTGGTAGAACGGATGCGCGAAAGCATGAGCTCGGAAAAACTCTCGGAGCGCATAGCGCGGATGGTCAACGACCTGGAAAAAGTCGCCGACAAAGGGCAAGGCTGATGCATTACCCACTGACGGTTGAAGGCGAAGAACTCTGGCTATTGCCGGACAAGGCCGTGTATTGGCCCGCACGCCGATGCCTGCTGATTGCCGACGCGCATTTTGGCAAGGCTTCGGCCTATCGCAGCCTGGGACAACCGGTGCCACAGGGCACGACTACGGCCAACCTGGAACGCCTGGACAAGCTGTTATCGGCCCTGCCGTGCGCGCAGTTGATCTTTCTCGGCGATTTCCTCCACGGTCCCGGCTCTCACGCCAGCGGCACCCTGAACGCAATCAGGGCCTGGCGTGAGCGCAATCGCACATTGGCCTTGACCTTGATTCGCGGCAATCACGACAAAAGCGCCGGCGACCCACCGTTGGATCTGGGCATCGAGGTGATCCCCGAGCCCCTGCTGATGGGCCCTTTCGCCTTGCAACATGAGCCAGACGCCCACGCCAGCCATCATGTACTGGCGGGGCATGTGCATCCGGTGTACCACCTGCGCGGCAAAGGGCGCCAGCGGCTACGCCTGCCGTGCTTCCAGATCGGCACTCAGGTTAGCCTGCTGCCAGCCTTCGGCGCGTTCACAGGGGGTTATGCCGTGGAGCAGGCCCAAGACCAGCGAATCTTTGTGATTGGCGATCACCAGGTCTGGCCGATTCAATGAATCGAGACAAGCCTGCTCAGGTATCAGGCAACGGGCGCGGGTGGCGGCTCGTCCGGTAAGGTCGGCTCACCCGGCTCGGTAGGCTGCGGGTAATCAGGTTCGGGTTGACCAGGGATGCCCCCCGCGTGCGCGGGATTGGCCATCAAGGACCAGGCCAGAACACCAATCTGGTTGGGTTCAAGCCGGGCGAGTTCTGCGCTGATTCGCGGGTCGATCTTCATAGGGTACTCCTCAAGTATGGCCCGACGCGTTTCACACGCGCCGAAGCAGTACACCTAGATAGAGTCACTTTCTGCAGACAAATTCCCTTTACCCGTAGGCGCTTTCGATCAAGCGCGTGGGAGAGTGACGCCGCGCTGGCCCTGATACTTGCCCGCACGGTCCTTGTAGGACACTTCACAGGCCTCATCGGACTGCAGGAACAGCATCTGTGCCACGCCTTCGTTGGCGTAGATTTTCGCCGGCAAGGTCGTGGTGTTGGAGAATTCCAGGGTGACGTGGCCTTCCCACTCAGGCTCAAGCGGCGTGACATTGACGATAATCCCGCAGCGGGCATAGGTGCTTTTACCCAGGCAGATGGTCAGCACGTCGCGAGGAATACGGAAGAACTCCACGGTGCGCGCCAGGGCGAAGGAGTTGGGCGGGATGATGCACACGTCGCTCTTGACGTCGACGAAGCTCTTTTCGTCGAAGTTTTTCGGATCGACGATCGCCGAATTGATGTTGGTGAACACCTTGAATTCATCGGCGCAACGCACGTCGTAGCCATAGCTGGAAACGCCGTACGAAATCACGCGCTCGTCGCCTTCGCCACGAATCTGGCGTTCGACGAACGGCTCGATCATGCCGTGTTCCTGCGCCATGCGGCGAATCCACTTGTCCGATTTGATGCTCATGGCGGTGTCCTGAATAGCGAGGCGAAAAAAATCTGTGGGCCATCTTACCGGGGCCGGCGTTGGGGTTCAAAGGCCGCACCGGTTTTCTTGATCAATGCACTGCCAGCTATAAGCCGCAGCCAGCGTGGCCGGGGCCCGGACGGCAGGCGCCCATGACTGTAAATACCACCGCCAGTCACGAAATTAGAGAAACCTTCGGAAATACCATTGGCACGTTCCGGAAAAAGGGTTAAGGTGGCGCCACTGTGCTGCTTGTGTCACTGAGAATCTCTACACGATATGTTGAATTTCGATCCAACCATCTCCAAGAATTTTTCCTGCTCTTTGCACTCAGTCTCGGCCAGGGCTTTTCCTGAGTCGCAGTTAACTTTGTCCAAGGAGATACACCATGTCTAATCGCCAAACTGGTACCGTTAAGTGGTTCAACGATGAAAAAGGCTTCGGCTTCATCACTCCACAATCCGGTGACGACCTGTTCGTTCACTTCAAAGCTATCCAATCCGACGGCTTCAAAAGCCTGAAAGAAGGCCAACAGGTTTCTTTCATCGCTACCCGCGGTCAGAAAGGCATGCAAGCTGAAGAAGTTCAAGTTATCTAACTTGTACTGACTTAGTCGAAAAAACCCCGCCCTTAAAAGCGGGGTTTTTTTATGCCTGAATTTTGGCTGCTCGTTCCCACGCTCCGCGTGGTAATGCTTTTTGTGACGCTCTGCGTCACCCCTGCATGCCCACGCAAAGCGTGGAACGATCAGCACACCGATGTAATGACGGACACAAAAAAATGTGGGAGCGCAGCTGTATGTGGGAGCTGGCTTGCCTTCGATGCTATCGACTCGGTGCACTAGCTATACCGAGTTGATGCTATCGCAGGCAAGCCAGCTCCCACACAAGCCGGCTCCCACATTTTTGTCTTGTGTCGTTTATTGGAACAACGACTCACTCGACAAGCCATTCTTCTCCAGGATCTCGCGCAAGCGCTTGAGGCCCTCTACCTGGATCTGCCGCACCCGCTCACGGGTCAGGCCGATCTCCAGGCCTACATCCTCCAGGGTGCTGCTCTCATGGCCGCGCAGGCCGAAGCGGCGAATCACCACTTCACGCTGCTTGTCCGTGAGCTCTGAGAGCCACTGGTCAATACTTTGGGAAAGATCATCGTCTTGCAGCAGCTCGCAAGGGTCTGTCGGACGATCATCGGTCAGGGTGTCCAGCAGGGTCTTATCCGAATCCGGACCCAGCGAGACATCGACCGAAGAGACACGCTCGTTAAGGCCCAGCATGCGCTTGACCTCCCCTACCGGTTTTTCCAGGAGGTTGGCGATCTCTTCAGGCGAAGGTTCATGATCGAGTTTTTGCGTCAGCTCACGCGCCGCCCGCAGGTAGACGTTGAGCTCCTTGACCACATGGATCGGCAACCGGATCGTGCGGGTCTGATTCATGATCGCCCGTTCGATGGTCTGGCGAATCCACCAGGTGGCATAGGTGGAGAAACGGAAGCCCCGCTCAGGGTCGAACTTCTCCACAGCCCGGATCAAGCCCAGGTTACCCTCCTCGATCAGGTCCAACAGGGAAAGCCCACGATTGACGTAGCGTCGGGCGATCTTCACCACCAGGCGCAGGTTGCTTTCAATCATGCGCTTACGCCCAGCCGGATCGCCCTTCTGCGACAGACGCGCAAAATGGACTTCTTCTTCGGGGGTCAACAGAGGGGAAAAGCCGATTTCATTGAGGTACAGCTGGGTCGCATCGAGCGCCCGCGTGTAATCAACGTATTTGTGCTGCTTCAACGCGGCAGCATTTTTGGATTTGGTGCGAACTGAAGGTGGTGATACCCCTTCATTATCTGACATCGTTTCCAAATCGATGCCGGTCTCCATAAGGAGAACCTCATCGTCGATGTCAAACTCCGGCACTTCTTTACTGAGAGCCATTGTTATAGTCCTTTGGTGAGTTCGACCTCAAGCTCAAGCGACGCCTCTATCCTTGGCAACGCTGGAGCCTGTTCCTTCTACGTGAGGGAACAGGCTGTGCAACACATCAACGACGGGGCAGGAATTGCAGCGGATCTACAGGCTTCCCTTGGCGGCGAATCTCAAAGTGCAGTTTCACCCGGTCTGTGCCCGTTGACCCCATTTCGGCAATCGTCTGTCCGACCTTGACCTGCTGCCCCTCCCGAACCAACAACCTGCGGTTATGACCGTAGGCACTGACGTAGGTATCGCTGTGTTTGATGATGACCAGCTCGCCGTAGCCCCGCAAACCACTCCCGGCGTACACCACCGTCCCATCAGACGCAGCTAAAACAGGCTGTCCCAAATCCCCGGCGATATCAATGCCTTTATTCAAACTACCGTTTGAAGAGAATTTTCCAATCAACACTCCGTTTGAAGGCCATCCCCATCCGGTCGGCGCAGGCCCGGCAGGTGGCAACGGCGCGGGTGCCGGCTTGCTCGTAACCGTCGGCGTGGCGCTGCCTGCAGGCCGAGTGATGATGGTGGTCTTGCTCGAGGACGATGGCGAAGAACCCGACTTTGTCACAACTGCCGTAGGTGCAGAACCTGAGCGACCATCGAAACGAATGGTCTGCCCGGGATGGATCGTATACGGCACAGGAATGTTGTTACGGGCGGCCAGCGCCTTGTAGTCCCAGCCATAACGGAAGGCAATCGAGAACAGTGTGTCGCCTTTGCGCACCACGTATTGGCCGGTGGTGACCGTAGGTCTCTGGGGGGTTGCGTTGGTACGGTCAACGACCCGCGCACCGCCGGATGGCGTGCTCGAGCAGGCTGCCAATAAGGAACTCAAGACAAGGCCAAGCACCAGTCGCTGAAAGCTTGTTTTACTCATTCGCTGCGCAGGACCTGTGAGACTCACCCGCCGCTCCCTTTGTGGTGGCTGAACGTTAACGCCTGTATCAGGCTTGAAATATGACGCAAGTATAACTGGGCATTGGCTTTTTACTGGCACCTGACTGAAAGGAAAAATTCATCATGTTTAATCGTGGCTGCCAGGCATGGTGATTCAATGGACCCCGCCGTAAGACACATCCGCGCTTGCAGAATTCACTGCCTGCGAATAAATGATCAGGCCAGCGGGCCGTTGAGCAAGGGTACGAACCGCACGGCACCGAGTACATGCCGGGAAAAACCTTCGTCCTCACGGATAATAAGCATCAACTGTTGCACTTCGCCGGAGCCCACCGGGATGACCAGCCGCCCGCCAGGCGCCAATTGATCCAGCAAGGCTTGCGGCACATCGGTGGCCACGGCGGTGACGATGATACCGTTGTAGGGCGCCAGCGCCGGCCAGCCCTCCCAACCATCGCCCCAGCGGAATACCACGTTGCGCAGGTTCAGCTCCACCAGACGCTCTTTGGCCCGGTCCTGTAGCACCTTGATGCGCTCGACCGAAAACACCCGCTCTACCAATTGCGACAGCACGGCCGTCTGGTAGCCGGAGCCGGTACCAATCTCCAGCACCTTGTCCAACGGCCCCGCCGCCAGCAATAGCTCGCTCATACGCGCAACCATATAGGGCTGAGAGATGGTCTGGTTGTGGCCGATGGGCAACGCTGTGTCTTCATAGGCGCGATGCGCCAGCGCCTCATCGACAAACAGGTGCCGCGGCGTGCGCCGGATCACTTCCAGCACCTGCGCGTTGGACAAGCCTTCTTCATACAGACGCTGGATCAACCGCTCCCGGGTGCGCTGGGAGGTCATCCCGATGCCACGGCGCAACAGGTCGTCTTGTTCACGAGCCATCAACGCAGTCCCTCCAGCCAGCCATCAAGGCCACTGAAGGCATCACTGAAGGTGCGATCAAACAGCAGAGGGGTAACGGAGACATAGCCTTGCATCACCGCATGAAAGTCGGTGCCTTCGCCGCCATCTTCGGCGTCGCCGGCGGCGGCGATCCAATACCCTTCCTTGCCGCGAGGGTCGACCACCTTCAAGGGCGCCGCCGCACGGGCGCGATGACCCAGGCGCGTGAGTTGGATACCGCGAATATGGTCGAGGGGCAAGTTGGGGATATTGACGTTGAGCACCGTACGCGGCGGCAGGTCCAGGGAAGCATGGGCCTCCACCAACTTGCGCGCGTAGTAGGCCGCCGTCGCCAGGTTATCCAGTTGCCGCGAAGCAAAGGAAAAGGCAAAGCCGGTGCGGCCCAGGAAGCGCCCTTCAAGGGCGGCCGCCACGGTGCCGGAATACAGCACGTCATCACCCAGGTTGGCGCCCAGGTTGATCCCCGAGACCACCAGGTCTGGCTGGTGCTCCAGCAGACTGTTGATCGCCAGGTGCACGCAGTCGGTGGGGGTGCCGTTAACGCTGATAAAGCCATTGGCCAGGACCCGCGGATGCAGCGGACGGTCGAGCGTCAGCGAACTGCTGGCGCCGCTCTTGTCCTGGTCGGGGGCAACCACCACGCACTCGGCGTAATCCTGCAGCGCAGCATGGAGCGCGGCAAGACCGGGTGCGGTGGCACCGTCATCGTTTGATATCAGAATACGCATGGGCTGTCCGTCTGCCCCACCGGCACCAGATCAACAAGCTCGCGCACCAAGACAGTGGCGAAGCATCCGGCCGGCAGGACGAATTCCAATTGCAGAATGTCAGGCCCGGGATAATGCCACGTCAACCCGCCAATGGGCAGTCGCAGAATGCGACGTTCCTGGCTCATTCCCGCCTTCACCAACCAATCACGTAGGTCTGCTTCTCCAGCGGCGACAGATTGTTCCAACTCGTATGTAAGACCTTTCGCCGGCGAATCGCCTTCGCCCCACTGCGGGCCGGTGGGATGCAGGTCCAGGATCGCAAGCCGCGGGTCACTGCACTCAGCTTCCCCGGCCGGAAAAAAACTGCGACTGTCGGTAAACGCCAGCAGATCGCCAACTTGGGCACGCTGCCATGAACCGTCGGCGACGCGGGCCGCCAACACTTGGTTGAACAGGTAACTGCGAGCCGTGGACAGCAAGCGCGAGCGCACGTTGCGCTGCTCGGGCAGGGCCTCGCGGGCAGCCCACTCGCGAGCATCCGCCACATTGCCGCCGTTGTGGCCAAAACGCTGGGTGCCGAAATAATTGGGGATGCCGTGCCGGGCAATCAACTGCAGACGTGCGTCGATGGCAGCGGTGTCGCCGGCCAGTTGGGTCAGGCGCAAGGTGAAACCATTGGCCGAATGGGCCCCACGCTGCAACTTGCGCTTGTGACGGGCGGTTTTAAGGATCTTGAGGGTGTCGTTTTCTGCGCCGCTCATGTCCGGGTCGGCCTTGCCGGGCAACTGCACGCTGAACCACTGGCGGGTCAGGGCCTGACGATCCTTGAGCCCGGCATAGCTGACGGTGCGCAATGGCACCCCAGCAGCCTTGGCGATACGCCGTGCGGCTTCCTCAGTGTTCAAACCGCGCTTTTCCACCCACAGCCACAGGTGCTCGCCATCGCCGGTCAGCGGGATGTCCAGCACCTCATCAACCTGGAAGTCTTCGGCCGTGGCCTTCAGTACCGCGCTGCCCAGGGCCTCGCCATAGGCTCGCGGGCCCAGCAGTTGCAGGTCGTTCATGCGCGCAGCAACAAGGCGACGGAGTGCACCGCAATGCCCTCTTCACGACCGGTAAACCCGAGCTTTTCGGTAGTGGTGGCTTTCACGTTGACTTGATCCAATTCAATTTGCAGGTCTGCGGCGATTGCTGTGCGCATCGCTTCAATATGGGGGGCCATTTTCGGCGCCTGGGCGACGATGGTGTTATCGACGTTGCCGACCTTCCAGCCCTTGGCATGGATCAAGCCGACCACATGGCGCAGCAACACACGACTGTCCGCGCCCTTGAAGGTGGGATCGGTGTCCGGAAAGTGCTTGCCGATATCGCCCAATGCAGCCGCGCCGAGCAAGGCATCGCTCAAGGCGTGCAGGACCACGTCGCCGTCGGAATGAGCCAGCAACCCATGGTGGTGTGCAATACGCACGCCGCCCAGGGTGATGAAATCGCCTTCAGCGAAACGGTGCACATCGTAGCCGTGGCCAATACGCATAAAAAAACGCCCCGATTTAATTCAGGGCGTGATTCTACCTACTTTTGTCTCAGATTAACCGAGCAAAGCACCACCATGATGTCGCAAATGGTCTTCGATGAAGCTGGCGATAAAGAAGTAGCTGTGGTCGTAGCCAGGCTGCAGGCGCAGTTCCAGCGGATGGTTGGCTGCCTTGGCTGCTTGCAGCAGGGCTTCGGGCTTGAGCTGAACGGCGAGGAAATCGTCGCGATCGCCCTGGTCCACTAACAGCGGCAACTTTTCCGAGGCTTCGCTGATCAGCACGCAGGCATCCCATTCACGCCACTTCGAGCGCTCTTCCCCCAAATAACGGGAAAAGGCCTTCTGGCCCCACGGACAGTCCATCGGATTGTTGATCGGCGAAAATGCCGACACCGACAGATAACGTCCAGGGTTGCGCAGCGCACAGACCAGCGCACCGTGACCGCCCATGGAGTGGCCGCTGATGCCGCGCTTATCCGACGCAGGGAAATGCACTTCCACCAAGGCCGGTAACTCCTGTACCACGTAGTCATGCATCCGATAGTGCTTGGCCCAGGGTTCCTGGGTGGCATTGAGGTAGAAGCCGGCGCCGAGGCCAAAATCCCAGGCGTTGTCCGGATCGTCCGGCACACCGGGGCCACGGGGGCTGGTGTCCGGTGCAACGATGATCAAGCCCAACTCGGCGGCCATGCGCTGGGCGCCGGCTTTCTGCATGAAGTTCTCATCGGTGCAGGTCAGACCGGACAGCCAATACAGCACCGGTAATTTACCGCCCTGCTCTGCTTGCGGCGGCAGATAGACCGCGAAGGTCATGTCGCAACCGAGCACATCCGAATGATGCTTGTAGCGTTTATGCCAGCCGCCGAAGCTCTTCTGGCATGACAGGTTTTCCAGACTCATGGCCGACCTCAGAAGTGAATGACGGTACGAATGCTCTTGCCTTCATGCATCAGGTCAAACGCTTTGTTGATATCTTCCAGGCCCATGGTGTGGGTGATGAAGGTGTCCAGCGGGATTTCACCGGTCTGGGCCATTTCCACGTAGCTTGGCAATTCGGTACGACCGCGCACGCCACCAAACGCCGACCCACGCCAGACGCGCCCGGTGACCAGTTGGAATGGGCGAGTGGCAATTTCCTGGCCAGCACCGGCCACACCGATGATCACCGACTCGCCCCAGCCTTTGTGGCAGCACTCAAGAGCCGCACGCATCAGTTGTACGTTGCCGATGCACTCGAAGGAAAAGTCCACGCCGCCGTCGGTCAAATCCACGATCACATCCTGGATTGGGCGGTCGTAGTCTTTCGGGTTGATGCAATCGGTGGCACCCAGTTGCTTGGCGATTTCGAACTTGGCTGGGTTGATATCGATGGCGATGATGCGCCCGGCCTTGGCCTTGACTGCACCGATAATCGCCGACAGGCCAATGCCGCCCAGACCGAAGACGGCCACGGTGTCGCCCGGTTTGACCTTGGCAGTGTTGATCACCGCACCGATACCGGTAGTGACACCGCAACCGAGCAGGCAGACTTTTTCCAACGGCGCTTCTTTAGGAATCTTGGCCACGGAGATTTCCGGCAGCACGGTGTACTCGGAGAACGTCGAGGTGCCCATGTAGTGGAAAATCGGCTGGCCCTTGTAGGAGAAACGCGTGGTGCCATCCGGCATCAAGCCCTTGCCCTGCGTGGCGCGGATGGCCTGGCACAGGTTGGTCTTGCCACTCAGGCAGAACTTGCACTTGCCGCATTCCGGGGTGTACAGCGGGATCACGTGATCGCCCACAGCGACCGAAGTCACGCCCTCGCCAATGGCTTCCACCACTGCACCGCCTTCATGGCCGAGGATCGACGGAAAAATGCCTTCCGGGTCGGCGCCCGACAAGGTGTAGGCGTCGGTGTGGCACACGCCGGACGCAACTACCCGCAGCAGCACCTCGCCAGCCTTGGGCATGGCGACATCCACTTCAACAATCTCAAGGGGCTTCTTGGCTTCGAAGGCTACGGCGGCACGGGACTTGATCATCCGGGTTTCTCCATCGGGTTAAAAACTGAGACGGTGAGTGTAAATCATCACCCATTGATGAATAATCCGGACCAAAGCAAAACATTATTGCTGTACAGGGACAATCACCATGCTGGAGAACCGCTGGGAAGGCATTGACGAGTTTGTCGCGGTGGCCGAATGCAGCCAGTTCACGGCGGCGGCCGAACGGTTAGGGGTGTCTTCATCCCATGTCAGCCGGCAAGTGGCGCGTCTTGAAGAACGCCTGCAAACCCGATTGCTGTACCGCAGTACGCGCAAGGTGACCTTGACCGAAGCCGGTCAGACCTTCCTGCAGCACTGCCAACGCCTACAGGACGGTCGCGAGGAAGCGTTGCGGGCGGTGGGCGACCTGACCAGCGAACCCAAGGGCATGTTGCGCATGACCTGCGCCGTGGCCTATGGCGAACGTTTTATCGTGCCGCTGGTGACGCGGTTCATGGCGCACTATCCGCAACTGCGCGTGGACATCGAGTTGACCAACCGCTCGCTGGACCTGGTCCATGAAGGCCTCGACCTGGCCATCCGCCTGGGACGCCTGCAAGACTCGCGCATGGTCGCCAGCCGCCTGGCGCCTCGGCGCATGTACCTGTGCGCCTCCCCCTCCTACCTCGAACGGTACGGTCGACCACACAGCTTGTCGGAGTTGAGCCGGCATAACTGTCTGATTGGCAGCTCGGATATCTGGCAAATGGCCCAGGATGGGCGGGAATTTTCCCAGCGCGTGCAAGGCAATTGGCGCTGCAACAGTGGGCAAGCGGTGCTGGATGCGGCGTTGCAAGGCATGGGCTTGTGCCAGTTGCCGGATTACTACGTGCTGGAGCATCTGCACAGCGGGGCGTTGGTGTCGCTGCTGCAGGCTCATCAACCGCCGAATACCGCCGTGTGGGCGCTGTATCCGCAGCAGCGGCATTTGTCGCCGAAGGTGAGGAAGCTGGTGGATTTCTTGAAGGTGGGATTGGCGCAGAGGCCGGAGTACAAGCATTGAACTGAGGGGGTCTGCATCGGCCTCATCGCGGGCAAGCCCGGCTCCCACAGTTGGACGTGTTGTTTGATGTGGCAGCGATCAAATGTGGGAGCTGGCTTGCCTGCGATGCAGCAGACTCGGTCTGACGGGTTACCGCCGGTTAGCCCAGCGCAACTTCAACCACTCCAGGTCTTCCGGCCGAGTCACCTTGATATTGTCCGAACGCCCTTCGATCAGGCGCGGTGCCTGCCCAGACCATTCCATGGCCGACGCTTCATCGGTGATCACCGCATCGGCCACCAGGCTGTCGGCCAAGGCGCGATGCAAGGCGCCCAGGCGGAACATCTGCGGCGTGTAAGCCTGCCAGATCAGGCGGCGATCAATGGTGTCCACCACACGGCCATGCTTGTCGACACGCTTGAGGGTGTCGCGTGCCGGTACCGCCAGCAGGCCGCCTACCGGATCGTCAGCCAGTTCCGCCAACAATTTGTCGAGGTCATCACGGCTCAGGTTAGGCCGCGCAGCGTCATGCACCAACACCCACTCGTCATCACTTGCGCCCAGGGCGTTGAGTTGCAGCAGCGCATTGAGTACCGAGCCGGAACGTTCCGAGCCCCCGTCGGCACGCTGGATACGCGGGTCATTGGCGCATGCCAAGGTGGGCCAATAAGGATCGTCAATTGCAAGACTGACCACCAGGCCCTTGAGGCATGGATGGTCGAGAAAACAGCCGAGGCTGTGTTCGAGAATAGTGCGCCCGCCCAATTGCAGGTACTGCTTGGGACGGTCCGCAGCCATACGGGCACCGACGCCCGCGGCAGGAATCACGGCCCAGAAGGCCGGTAAATCGTGGCTCATTGGGCCAACTGGTAGAGGGTCTCGCCCTCCTTGACCATGCCCAACTCATGACGAGCCCGCTCTTCAACGGTCTCCGTGCCTTTTTTCAGCTCAAGCACTTCAGCGTCGAGGACACGGTTGCGCTCCAGCAGGCGTTCGTTTTCGGCACGCTGGTCGGCAATTTGCTGGGTCAACTCTTCCACCTGCGCAAAGCTGCCATTACCGACCCATAGGCGGTACTGCAGGCCAGCCAGCAACAAGAGCAAGACGAGGAACAACCAATTGGGACTGCGCATCGAAATCCGGGTATCCATTGAATAAAGACAGTCATGCAAACCTTTTGCAGCAACTGATAGCACAAAGCCTGGAAAACCCAGGCTTGCGCTTGTCAGTCAGCAGATTAGCGCCGAAATTCACATTTTCGTGAGATTTCCGACGCAATCCGCCGACTTTTTACCATTTACTGCTTAGCCGCGAAACTCGCCGCGACCGTTGTACTTGGCTTTACCTGCCAATTGCTCTTCGATGCGCAGCAATTGGTTGTACTTGGAAACGCGATCGGAACGGCACAGGGAACCGGTCTTGATCTGGCCCGCCGAAGTACCCACGGCCAGGTCGGCAATGGTGGAATCTTCGGTTTCGCCGGAGCGATGGGAGATCACGGCGGTGTAGCCCGCGGCCTTGGCCATCTGGATGGCTTCCAGGGTTTCGGTCAGGGTGCCGATCTGGTTGAACTTGATCAGGATCGAGTTGGCGATCTTCTTGTCGATGCCTTCTTTCAGGATCTTGGTGTTGGTCACGAAAAGGTCGTCACCCACCAGCTGGATTTTTTCGCCGATCTTGTCGGTGAGGATTTTCCAGCCATCCCAGTCGGACTCGTCCAGGCCGTCTTCGATCGAGATGATCGGGTAGCGCTGGGTCAAGCCTTTGAGGTATTCAGCGAAGCCTTCGGAGTCGAACACCTGGCCTTCGCCGGACAGGTTGTACTTGCCGTCTTCATAGAATTCGCTGGCGGCGCAGTCCAGAGCCAGGGTCACGTCGGTGCCCAGCGTGTAGCCAGCGTTGGCCACAGCTTCGGAGATGACTTTCAGTGCATCTTCGTTGGAGGCCAGGTTCGGCGCGAAACCACCTTCGTCTCCCACGGCAGTGCTCAGGCCACGAGCCTTCAGTACAGCCTTGAGGTGATGGAAAATCTCGGTGCCCATGCGCAGGCCTTCGGAGAAGGACTTGGCGCCCACTGGCTGCACCATGAACTCCTGGATGTCGACGTTGTTATCCGCGTGCTCGCCACCGTTGATGATGTTCATCATCGGCACCGGCATCGAGTAGACGCCCGGAGTGCCATTCAGGTTGGCAATGTGTGCGTACAACGGCAGGTCCTGGTCCTGGGCTGCTGCTTTGGCGGCGGCCAGGGATACCGCGAGGATGGCGTTGGCGCCGAGGCTGCCTTTGTTTTCAGTGCCGTCGAGCTTGATCATCGCGTGGTCCAGGGCTTTCTGGTCCAGCGGGTCCTTGCCCAGCAACAGGTCACGAATCGGACCGTTGATGTTGGCTACAGCCTTGAGTACACCCTTGCCCAGGTAACGGCTCTTGTCGCCATCACGCAGTTCCAGCGCTTCGCGCGAACCGGTGGAAGCACCGGACGGCGCGCAGGCGCTGCCGATGATGCCGTTATCGAGAAGCACGTCGGCTTCGACGGTGGGGTTGCCACGGGAGTCGAGAACTTCACGACCTTTGATGTCGACGATTTTTGCCATTGTTGTAAACACTCCAAAGTTGACGAAAACGACGCAGCTGAAGGAAATCTTTTGACCGACCGCAAGGGTGGAACAACGGGGCAGGCTTGCAGACGACAAGGCTCAGGCCCGGGGGCCTGAGCGTAAAGCGTGGGAAATTCTACCGGAGAAATGCCAGTTACGCGGTCTCTACCGTCGGAAAACTCTTGACCAACTCGTCCAACTGCTTGAGTTGGGCCAGGAATGGCTCCAGCTTGTCCAGGCGCAGCGCGCATGGGCCATCACATTTGGCGTTGTCCGGGTCCGGGTGAGCTTCAAGGAACAGGCCCGCCAGGGACTGGCTCATGCCCGCCTTGGCCAGGTCCGTCACCTGGGCACGTCGCCCGCCAGCGGAGTCCGAGCGACCACCGGGCATTTGCAGCGCGTGGGTCACGTCGAAGAACACTGGGTATTCGAACTGTTTCATGATGCCGAAACCGAGCATGTCCACCACGAGGTTGTTATAGCCGAAGCTCGAACCCCGCTCGCAAAGGATCAACTGGTCGTTACCCGCTTCCACGCATTTGCTCAGGATGTGTTTCATCTCCTGAGGAGCGAGGAATTGGGCTTTCTTGATGTTGATCACCGCGCCGGTCTTGGCCATGGCGACCACGAGGTCGGTCTGGCGCGACAGGAAAGCCGGTAACTGGATGATGTCGCACACCTCGGCGACCACGGCAGCCTGCTCAGGCTCGTGGACGTCGGTGATGATCGGCACGCCGAAGGCTTGCTTGATGTCCTGGAAGATCCGCATGCCTTCTTCAAGGCCCGGGCCGCGATAGGAGGTCACGGACGAACGGTTGGCCTTGTCGAAGCTGGCCTTAAAGATGTAAGGAATACCCAGCTTCTGGGTGACCCGCACGTACTCTTCACACACCTGCATCGCCATGTCGCGGCTTTCCAGCACGTTCATGCCGCCGAACAGCACCATGGGCTTGTCGTTGGCAATCTCGATGTCGCCTACGCGAATGATCTTCTGGGCCATCAGGTTTACGCCTTCTTCTGATGTTGCGTCAGTGCTGCTTTGACGAAACCACTGAACAACGGGTGACCGTCACGCGGTGTCGAGGTGAACTCCGGGTGGAACTGGCAAGCCACGAACCATGGATGATCCGGTGCCTCGACCACTTCAACCAGCTTGCCATCACCGGAGCGGCCGGAGATTTTCAGGCCAGCTTCTTTGATCTGCGGCAGCAGGTTGTTGTTCACTTCGTAACGGTGGCGGTGACGCTCGACGATCACATCCTTGCCGTAGCAGTCGTGTACCAGCGAGCCGGCTTCCAGCAGGCAATCCTGTGCGCCCAGGCGCATGGTGCCGCCCAGGTCGGACGTTTCGGTACGGGTTTCAACGGCGCCGGTGGCGTCTTCCCACTCGGTGATCAGGCCCACGACCGGATGGCCGCTGGTGTGATCGAACTCGGTGGAGTTGGCGTCTTTCCAGCCCAGCACGTTACGGGCGAACTCGATAACAGCCACTTGCATGCCCAGGCAGATACCCAGGTACGGCACCTTGTTTTCACGGGCGTACTGCACTGCGGTGATCTTGCCTTCCACGCCACGCAGGCCGAAACCGCCGGGAACGAGGATAGCGTCAACACCTTCGAGCAGCGCGGTGCCCTGGTTCTCGATGTCTTCGGAATCGATGTAGCGCAGGTTGACCTTGGTACGGTTGCTGATACCGGCGTGGCTCATCGCTTCGATCAGCGACTTGTACGCGTCCAGCAGTTCCATGTACTTGCCGACCATGGCGATGGTGACTTCATGCTCAGGGTTGAGCTTGGCGTCGACAACCGCTTCCCACTCGGACAGGTCGGCGCCGCCGCACTGCAGGCCGAAACGCTCGACCACAAAATCATCCAGCCCCTGGGAATGCAGGATGCCCGGGATCTTGTAGATGGTGTCGGCGTCTTCCAGGGCAATCACCGCACGTTCTTCAACGTTGGTGAACTGCGCGATCTTGCGGCGCGAGGAAATGTCGATCGGGTGATCGGAGCGGCATACCAGCACATCCGGCTGCAGGCCGATGGAACGCAGTTCCTTGACCGAATGCTGGGTAGGCTTGGTTTTGGTTTCGCCGGCAGTGGCGATGTACGGCACGAGTGTCAGGTGCATCAGCATCGCGCGCTTGGCGCCGACTTCGAAACGCAACTGGCGGATGGCTTCGAGGAACGGTTGGGACTCGATGTCACCCACGGTGCCACCGATCTCGACCATCGCCACGTCGGCATCGCCTGCACCCTTGATAATGCGGCGCTTGATTTCGTCGGTGATGTGCGGGATCACCTGGATGGTTGCACCCAGGTAGTCACCACGGCGCTCTTTGCGCAGCACGTGCTCGTAGACACGGCCGGTGGTGAAGTTGTTGTTCTGGGTCATGGTCGTGCGGATGAACCGCTCGTAGTGGCCCAGGTCCAGGTCGGTCTCGGCGCCGTCGTGGGTGACGAACACTTCACCGTGCTGGAACGGGCTCATGGTGCCCGGGTCAACGTTGATGTACGGGTCCAGCTTGAGCATGGTGACCTTAAGTCCCCGCGCCTCCAGGATGGCCGCCAATGAAGCGGAGGCAATGCCTTTCCCCAATGAAGAAACAACACCGCCCGTGACGAATATGTAGCGCGTCATGAAAAACCCTAGAAGTCTGCGTTAAAGCGGTCCGAGCCGCCGGGGAAAGCGAAGGAAGGCCGAAGCCCCCGATCACCTGCATTAATCACAGTGCACCTTTCAAAAAAACCGCCGCGTTGTGACAGACCAGCAATGAAGCACCGGTACGTTGATCGCTACACATTTTTTGGAATCGCCCAGCAAAGACTGCTTGGTAATCGGCAACGACTGCGATTCAGGCGAATCCACAGAAGTTGTATCAAGAAGGGAGCGTAGTCTACCGGAAAGGCGCTATCAGCTCAAACCTTGATCGCAGGTCTGTGGCAACCAATCCAATTGCACCTCACCCACCGACCTGGACCATGCCCCCGCAACACTTGGCACAGCCAGCAATTGCTCGCCCCGATAGACCAGCGGCAATCTGCCACGGGCGAAGCCCGGCATGCCGCTTTCATTCAGCAGACGCTTGAGATCCCGCCGGCCTCGGCCCGCTACGTCGATGATTTCGCCACCCTGGCGATAACGCACCTGCAGCGGGCCTTCGGGGGCCTTGCCGATAAACCTCAGTTGACCATTGCCCGTTAACTCTAGTGGATCTTGCGGATCGGGCCAGCTCACCGATGCGTCGGAAAACTCCGACCAGGTCGAGGGCAACCACCAGATGCGTTCACCGCTACGCTGCATTTGGCCGTCGGCCAGGCGCCACAGAGGCTGTGCGTCGCTCTTGGCATCGCGCAGGGCATGCCAACCGGCCCAGTGGTCGCTGTCGGGTAAACGGGTCAGTGGCGTGAGCCAATGCCGCAGGGCGTTACGCTGGCGGGCATCGGATAGCTCGCGCAATGGTTCAAGCGCCAGGGACGGCAGAGGCAACCAGGGAAACGCAGAAGGCTGATCGGCGCGCTGCAGGTCCATCATCGCCAATTCGTCGAGCAGCCCTTGCGCCTCAGCCATGTGTTCAGCCGTGCGAGCCAAGTGGGTGATCGCCTGTGGCCAGCGTTTCGTCAGCGTGGGAAGTACGTGGTGACGCAGGTAATTGCGGGAAAACCGTGGATCAACGTTGGAGGGGTCGTCGATCCACTGCAACTGATGCTGATGGGCGTAGGCTTCCAGGTCGCTACGGGAAAATGCCAGCAACGGCCGCACCAAGCACCCCTGCGCCAAGGGGCGATGCTCAGGCATAGCCGCCAGCCCTCTTACACCGGCGCCACGCAGCAGGCGAAACAGCAGGGTTTCGGCTTGATCGTCGCGATGCTGGCCAGTGAAAAGCACCTCCCCCCCCCCTAGGACCTGCATGAACGCTTGGTAGCGCGCCTCGCGGGCCGCACGTTCAAGACTCGCCCCCTCACTGACCTGCACGCGCATGACGCGCAAAGGTACGCCCAGGCTGTCGCAGACCGATTGGCAATGAGAGGGCCAAGCATCGGCAGCAGCTTGCAGGCCATGGTGGACATGGACGGCGCTGACAGGAGGCAGATTTTCGATTTTGGCCAATGAGGCCAGGAGGTGCAGCAGAACGGTAGAGTCGAGACCGCCGGAGAATGCGATATGCCAGGCCGGCGCGTTGCGCCAGTCGGCCAGGGTGTGCAGGAGTGTGGCCGGCAGGGTTGGTTTCATCACACGTCACCGCCGCAAAGCTTGAATACGTCCGTCAGCATACACAAAGCAAATGTGGGAGCCGGGCTTGCCCGCGATGCAGGCACCTCGGGGTATCAGTGATACCAAGGTGATGCTATCGCCGGCAAGCCAGCTCCCACACAAGCCGGCTCCCGCATTGGGTACAGCGTCGGCTTAGAGGCCGTAGCTCATCAGGCGCTCATAACGACGAGCCAGCAGCGCTTCGTTATCCAGCTTCTTGAGCATCGCCAGTTGCGACCCCAACTCGGCACGGATGGTCGCAGCAGCGGCAGCCGGGTCACGGTGGGCGCCGCCCAGTGGCTCGGCGATGACCTTGTCCACGATACCCAGGCCTTTGAGGCGATCGGCGGTGATACCCATGGCTTCGGCAGCGTCCGGCGCCTTTTCGGCGGTTTTCCACAGGATCGAGGCACAACCTTCCGGCGAGATCACCGCGTAGGTCGAGTACTGCAACATGTTCAGTTGGTCGCAGACACCAATGGCCAGGGCACCGCCGGAACCACCTTCACCAATCACAGTGGCGATTATCGGGGTTTTCAGGCGCGCCATGACGCGCAGGTTCCAGGCAATCGCTTCGCTCTGGTTGCGCTCTTCGGCGTCGATACCCGGGTAGGCACCCGGCGTGTCGATGAAGGTCAGGATCGGCATCTTGAAGCGCTCGGCCATTTCCATCAGGCGGCACGCCTTGCGATAGCCTTCCGGGCGCGGCATACCGAAGTTGCGGCGTACTTTCTCGCGCACTTCACGGCCCTTCTGGTGACCGATCACCATCACCGGCTGGTCGTCCAGGCGAGCGATGCCGCCCACGATGGCTGCGTCGTCGGAGAAGTGACGGTCGCCGTGCAACTCGTCGAACTCGGTGAAGATGTGTTCGATGTAGTCCAGGGTGTAGGGACGGCGCGGATGGCGAGCCAGGCGCGCGATCTGCCAGCTGGTCAGCTTGCCGAAGATGTCTTCGGTGAGCGTGCTGCTCTTGTCTTGCAGGCGAGCGATTTCATCACCGATGTTCAGCGAATTGTCATTGCCGACCAGGCGCAGCTCTTCGATCTTGGCTTGCAGGTCAGCGATCGGCTGTTCGAAATCAAGAAAATTCGGGTTCATAAGCGTCCGTCTTGGGTCGACGGCCAAGGGGTGCCTGGCCAGCCGGTTGTCTATTCGCGCCCTACCTTAAGGGAGAGGCGCGTTTAGGTCGAGATTAAATGTTTAGTCGAGATCAGATCTATATGACCGTCAACGGTATTGGAGGAAGACGTTGTCTCGCCCGAACTGGTCACGCAAAGCTTGAATCAAGCCATCAGCGGGATCAATTCGCCACGTCTCACCAAACTGCAACATGGCCTTGGCATCGCTGCCGGTGTACTCCATGGTCACCGGGCATGCGCCACGATGGCGTTTTAGCAGGTCACCCAACCAGCGTAGCTGATCACCTTTAAGCGCTTCGGTCTTGACCTTCAGGCGCAGGCTTTCGGCCAGGTTGGTGCGGGCGTCTTCCATGCTCATCACGCGCTTGATGCGCAGGCGCAGGCCACCGGAGAAGTCATCATTGCTGACCTCCCCTTCCACCACCACCATGGCGTCGGTCTGCAACAGCGACTGGGCGGAATGAAACGCGTCGGCAAACAATGACGCTTCGATGCGGCCCGAGCGGTCATCGAGGGTGATGAAGCCCATCTTGTCGCCCTTCTTATTTTTCATCACCCGCAGGGCGATGATCATACCGGCGACAGTCTGGGTATCCCGCGCCGGTTTCAGGTCGATGATGCGCTGGCGGGCAAAACGGCGGATTTCGCCTTCGTACTCGTCAATCGGGTGACCGGTGAGGTACAGGCCCAAGGTGTCTTTTTCACCCTTGAGGCGTTCCTTCAGAGTCAGCTCCTTGGCCTTGCGGTGATTCGCGTAGACATCCGCATCTTCTTCGACGAACAGCCCGCCAAACAGGTCGGCGTGGCCGCTGTCATGGGTACGGGCGGTCTGTTCGGCGGCCTTGATCGCCTCTTCCATGGCGGTCAGCAGCACCGCACGGTTGCGGTCGATATTGGCCTGGTAAGCCTTCGGCTCATCATGAAAATACGGGCCAAGACGGTCGAGTGCGCCGCTGCGGATCAGGCCATCGAGGGTACGCTTGTTGATGCGCTTGAGGTCAACGCGTGCGCAAAAGTCGAACAGGTCCTTGAACGGCCCGTCCTGACGCGCTTCGGTAATGGCCTCGACCGGGCCTTCGCCCACGCCTTTGATCGCGCCAAGGCCATAGATGATGCGGCCTTCGTCGTTCACCGTGAACTTGAACTCCGAAGCGTTCACGTCCGGCGCGTCGAGGCGCAGCTTCATGGTGCGCACTTCCTCGATCAAGGTCACGACCTTGTCGGTGTTGTGCATATCCGCCGAGAGTACCGCCGCCATGAACGGTGCCGGATAGTGGGCTTTCAACCAGGCGGTCTGGTACGACACCAGGCCATAGGCGGCGGAGTGGGATTTGTTGAAGCCATAACCGGCGAACTTTTCTACCAGGTCGAAGATGTTACCGGCCAGGTCGGCATCGATGTTGTTGGTGGCGCAACCTTCAATGAAACCGCCGCGCTGCTTGGCCATTTCCTCGGGCTTTTTCTTACCCATGGCGCGACGCAGCATGTCCGCACCGCCGAGGGTGTAGCCGGCCATCACCTGGGCGATCTGCATCACCTGTTCCTGGTACAGGATGATGCCGTAGGTCGGCGCCAGTACGGGCTTGAGGCCTTCATACTGATAGTCGGAATGCGGGTAAGCTAGCTCGGCCCGGCCGTGTTTACGGTTGATGAAGTCATCCACCATGCCCGATTGCAGCGGGCCCGGACGGAACAGGGCCACCAGTGCGATCAAGTCTTCCAGGCAGTCGGGCTTGAGCTTTTTGATCAGCTCCTTCATGCCCCGGGATTCAAGCTGGAACACTGCGGTGGTTTCGGCTTTTTGCAGCAGGCTGTATGTCGGCTTGTCGTCCAGCGGGATAAACGCGATATCCAGCGGTTCTTCGCCGACCTTGGCACGGTCGCGGTTGATGGTCTTGAGTGCCCAGTCGATGATCGTCAGGGTCCGCAGGCCGAGGAAGTCGAACTTCACCAGGCCGGCGGCCTCCACGTCGTCCTTGTCGAACTGGGTGACCAGGCCGTCGCCTTCTTCATCGCAATAGATCGGCGAAAAGTCGGTGAGCTTGGTCGGCGCAATAACCACACCACCGGCGTGTTTACCGACGTTACGCACCACGCCTTCGAGCTTGCGCGCCATGTCCCAGATTTCGGCGGCTTCTTCATCGACCTTGATGAAGTCGCGCAGGATTTCTTCCTGCTCGTAGGCTTTTTCCAGGGTCATGCCGACTTCGAACGGGATCATCTTCGACAGGCGGTCCGCCAAACCGTAGGACTTGCCCTGCACCCGCGCCACGTCGCGAATTACCGCTTTGGCGGCCATGGAGCCGAAGGTGATGATCTGACTTACCGCGTTGCGACCGTATTTTTCGGCCACGTACTCAATCACGCGGTCACGGCCATCCATGCAGAAGTCGACGTCGAAGTCGGGCATGGAAACCCGTTCCGGGTTCAGGAACCGTTCGAACAGCAGGTCATATTCAAGCGGGTCAAGGTCGGTGATCTTCTGTACGTAGGCCACCAGCGAGCCAGCACCTGACCCCCGGCCAGGGCCTACCGGTACACCGTTGTTTTTTGCCCACTGGATAAAGTCCATTACGATCAGGAAGTAACCGGGGAATCCCATCTGGATAATGATATCCAGCTCGAAATTCAACCGATCGACATACACCTGGCGCTTGGCTTCGTAGTCCTCGGTGGTGTCCTTGGGCAGCAGGACGCTGAGGCGTTCCTCCAGGCCATCGAACGACACTTTGCGGAAATACTCATCGATGGTCATGCCATCGGGTATCGGGAAGTTGGGCAAAAAGTGCTTGCCCAGCT
Organism: Pseudomonas sp. PA-1-3F; assembly: GCF_021609665.1. NCBI lineage: Bacteria > Pseudomonadati > Pseudomonadota > Gammaproteobacteria > Pseudomonadales > Pseudomonadaceae > Pseudomonas > Pseudomonas sp. PA-1-3F. The sequence continues at coordinate 23,642 of NZ_WJZD01000019.1, forward strand.
TCACTTCAATATTGCAGCGCTTGGCGATCTCGACGGAGTTTTCCAGGGCCTCGGGCAAGTCGCTGAACAGCTCCGCCATTTCCTCGGCGCTTTTGAGGTACTGCTCTTCGCTGTAGTTCTTCGAGCGGCGCGGGTCATCCAAGGCACGGCCTTCGCCGATGCACACGCGGGTCTCGTGGGCTTCGAAATCTTCTTTCTTGATAAAGCGCACATCATTGGTCGCCACCAGCGGCGCACCCAGCTTATCGGCCAGGGCTACGGCAGCGTGCAGATGCTCTTCATCGTTGGGGCGGTTGGTGCGCTGGACTTCCAGGTAGAACCGGCCTGGGAACACCTGCATCCACTCACGCGCCAGCACTTCGGCTTCCTGAGGGTTGCCGCCCAGCAGCGCGATGCCGATTTCGCCCTCTTTGGCCGCCGAGAGCATGATCAGTCCTTCGCTGGCTTCGGCCACCCACTCGCGCTCGATGATGATCGAGCCGTTGCGCTGACCATCGATAAAGCCACGGGAGATCAGTTCGGTGAGGTTGCGATAACCCACGCCGTTCATCGCCAGCAGGCTGATGCGGCTCAGGGGGCTATCCGGGTCTTTGTTGGACAGCCACAGATCGGCGCCGCAGATCGGCTTGATGCCGGCGCCCATGGCGTTCTTGTAGAACTTGACCAGGGAACACATGTTGTTCTGGTCGGTAACCGCAACCGCAGGCATGTTCATGCCCACCAGGGTTTTGACCAGCGGTTTGATCCGTACCAGGCCGTCGACCAGGGAGTACTCAGTGTGCAGGCGTAGATGAACGAATGAAGCCGGCATAGTGATCCTGTCTTGATACATGAAAACAACAAGGCCCGGATTGTACCGGGCCTGGGTAAAAACATCAGCCTTGCTGCTATACCTCGATCAGACTTTCACGGGCCTCATAAGCCTGGCGCACCGGGGCAAACGAGCGGCGATGGATCGGGGTGGGGCCGAGCCGAGCCAGGGCTTCCAGATGAACGGGGGTCGGGTAGCCTTTATGGCCACCAATGCCGTAGCCGGGATAGATCAATTCGAACGCGGCCATTTCACGGTCGCGGCTGACCTTGGCCAGGATCGAGGCGGCGGCAATGGCGGGAACCTTGCTATCGCCCTTGACCACCGCTTCGGACGGCATTGTCAGTTTGGGGCAGCGGTTACCGTCGATCATCGCCATTTTCGGGGTGATGTGCAGCCCTTCCACAGCGCGCTGCATCGCCAGCATGGTGGCGTGCAGGATATTCAGCTCGTCGATTTCTTCGACTTCAGCCCGGGCGATATGCCAGCTCAGGGCTTTCTCACAGATCTCGTCATAGAGCTTTTCGCGACGGGCTTCGGTGAGCTTCTTCGAATCGTTGAGCCCCAGGATCGGGCGGTTCGGATCAAGGATCACCGCCGCCGTGACCACTGCGCCACACAGCGGGCCGCGCCCGACTTCGTCAACACCCGCCACCAGTTCGTGGGCTTGGGCGACGAGACTGAAATCCAGGCCCATTTGCATGGTCATAAGGCTTCCTGTTTATGGCCGATCAGGGTCAACACGGCGTCGGCCGCCTGGTTCGAGGCATCACGGCGTAACGTGCGGTGAATATCGTCGAAACCACGGGTCTGCTCTTCGCCGCCGTCAATCAAGGGTAGTAGGGTTTGCGCAAGCGCTTCGGGCGTTGCATCGTCCTGCAACAACTCCGGCACCAGCAGGCGCTGGGCCAGCAGGTTGGGCAAGGAAATGTAAGGGCTCTTGACCATGCGCTTGAGGATCCAGAAGGTCAGTGGCGCCAGGCGATAGGCCACGACCATCGGCCGCTTGTACAGCAAGGCCTCAAGCGTGGCAGTGCCCGAGGCGATCAACACCGCATCGCAGGCTGCCAGGGCCAGGTGGGACTGGCCATCGAGCAGGGTCAACGGCAGGTTGCGGCCTTCCAGCAGGGTTTCGATCTGTGCACGACGTTGTGGACTGGCGCAAGGCAGCACAAAGCGGATTCCCGGCTTTTGCGCCTGAAGACGTTCGGCAGCATCAAAAAACAACGCACCCAAGCGCCCCACCTCACCGCCACGACTGCCTGGCATCAACGCCACCAACGGGCCATCGGGCAAGCCCAGTTCGGCGCGCGCAGCCGCACGATCAGCCTGCAAGGGAATGGCGTCAGCCAGGGTGTGGCCGACAAACCGCACCGGCACGCCCTTCTCCTCGTAGAACCGGGCTTCGAATGGAAGCAAGGTCAACATCAGGTCGCAGCCTTCGCGGATTTTCAACACACGCTTCTGGCGCCACGCCCACACGGATGGGCTGACGTAGTGCACGGTCTTGATCCCGGCCTGGCGCAACTTGAGTTCGATATTGAGCGTGAAGTCCGGCGCATCGATGCCGATAAAGACGTCAGGTTTTTCTTCGATCAGCGTCTTGATCAGCAGCTTGCGGCGAGCCAGCAGCTCACGCAGGCGCCCCAAGACTTCCACCAGCCCCATGACCGACAGGCGTTCCATCGGAAAGTAGGAGGTCAGGCCTTCGGCCTGCATCAACGGGCCACCGACCCCGATAAACTCCACTGCCGGATGCTGGGCCTTGAGCGCCCGCATCAAACCAGCACCCAGGATATCGCCGGAAGCTTCACCGGCCACGAGCGCAATACGCAGAGTGGCCATGATCAGCGGGTGATGCCGCGAGTCGAGGTCTGGATAGAATCACGGAATACCGCGACTTCCGGGAACTGCGTGGCAGGCTCGGCCAACTCGGCCAGGGCCTGCTCCACGGTCAACCCTTGGCGGTAAACCGTCTTGTAGGCACGGCGCAGGGCGTGGATGGCTTCTTCGCTGAAACCACGACGACGCATGCCTTCAAAATTCATGCTGCGGGCTTCGGCAGGATTGCCGAACACCGTCACGAATGCCGGGACATCCTTGCCGATGGCGGTGCCCATACCGGAAAAGCTGTGGGCGCCGATATGGCAGTATTGATGTACCAGGGTGAAGCCGGAAAGGATCGCCCAGTCATCAACGTGCACATGGCCTGCCAACGCAGTGTTGTTGACCAGGATGCAATGATTGCCGATCACGCTGTCATGGCCGATGTGCGCATAGGCCATGACCAGGTTGTGATCACCCAAGGTGGTTTCGGCGCGATCCTGCACGGTGCCACGGTGAATGGTGACGCCTTCACGGATAATATTGTGGTCACCGATTACCAGGCGTGTTTCTTCACCCTTGTACTTCATGTCCGGGGTGTCTTCGCCTACCGAGGAAAACTGGTAGATGCGATTGTGTTTGCCAATGCGGGTCGGACCCTTGAGGATCACGTGCGGCCCGATGACAGTCCCCTCGCCGATTTCCACACCTGCGCCGACGATCGACCAAGGGCCGACCTCAACGTCGGCGGCCAGTACGGCCGACGGATCGATGATTGCGCGAGGGTCAATCAAACTCATAGTTTGCGTTCCGCACAGATGATCTCGGCAGAGCACACCGGCTTGCCATCTACCGAGGCCTGGCATTCGAACTTCCAGATCTGGCGTTTGCAACTGATGAACTTGGCTTCCAGGATCAACTGGTCACCCGGGGTGACCGGGTTGCGAAAACGCAGCTTGTCCGAACCCACGAAATAGTAAAGCGTGCCGTCAGCAGGCTTGAGGTCGAGCATTTTGAAACCAAGGATACCGGCAGCCTGGGCCATGGCTTCGATGATCAACACACCTGGCATGATTGGATGCGCAGGAAAGTGACCATTGAAGAATGGTTCGTTGATGCTGACATTCTTGTAGGCACGAATGCGCTTTTCCTCGACATTGAGGTCCACTACGCGGTCCACCAGCAGGAACGGGTAACGGTGAGGCAGGTATTCGCGAATCTCGTTGATGTCCATCATTTCGGGGGGAAGCCTGTAATAAAGATTGGGGGCGGGCGCACCAGGCGCACGCCCCGCTAGCAAATCAAGGAGGCCGTCTAGCGGCTGCGCACACTTGATATGGAAATGGTATCAGCCTTCTGATGAAGCATTACCGCCAGGGGTCACGTCCCCGACACGCTTTTCAAGCTGTTTGATACGTCGTGCCATGTCGTCGATCTTCCTCAAACGCGCGGCGCTCTTGCGCCATTCGGCCGCAGGTTGCATCGCGGTACCGGACGAGTAGGCCCCTGGCTCTGTGATCGAGTGGGTCACCATAGTCATGCCGGTGATGAAGACGTTGTCGCAAATATCGATATGTCCCACCAGCCCAACGCCACCGGCGAGCATGCAATGCTTGCCGATCTTGGTGCTGCCGGAAATACCCACGCAGGCCGCCATGGCGGTGTGATCGCCAATCTGCACGTTGTGGGCGATCTGGATCTGGTTATCGAGCTTCACACCGTTGCCGATCACGGTATCAGCCAAGGCCCCGCGATCCACGGCGGTGTTCACGCCGATCTCCACATCATCGCCGATCAATACGCCACCGACCTGGGCGATCTTGTGCCAGACACCTTTGGAGTTGGCAAAGCCAAAGCCTTCGCCGCCGATAACAGCACCGGACTGAATGACCACACGCTGACCAATACGCACATCGTGGTAGAGGGTCACGCGGGGGGCCAGCCAACCATCGGCACCAATTTCACAGCGTGCACCGATAAAGCAGTGGGCACCCACGGTGACACCAGCACCAATACGCGCCCCGCTTTCGATCACGGCGAATGCACCGATGCTGGCGGCAGGATCAACCTGGGCATCATCGGCGATCACGGCAGACGGGTGAATACCGCCGGCCGCCTTCGGCTTGGGATCGAACAGGTGCGACGCCTTGGCGTACGACAGGTACGGATCGGCCACCACCAGCGCATCCCCGGTAAACCCTTCGGCGTCGGCGGCCTTCAGCAACACTGCTGCGGCCTGGCAGTCGACCAGGTATTTACGGTATTGAGGATTTGCGAGGAAGCTCAACTGAGCTGGGCCAGCCTCCTGCAAGGTGGCTAGCCCAGTGATTTCTTTCTCCTTGGAGCCACGCAAGGTGGCCCCCAGGAACTCGGCCAACTCGCCGAGCTTGATAGTCGCTGTCATGGTTTACTTCAGCTGGTTCATGCGCTCGATCACCTGGCGGGTGATGTCGTATTGAGGCTTGACGTCGATCACGGCGCCACGCTCGAACACCAGGTCAAAGGCACCCTTCTTGATGACTTCTTCCACAGCGCTGTCCAATTTCGGCTTGAGCTGCTTGAGCATTTCGCGGTCGGCCACAGCCTTGGCTTCGTTCAGCTCCTTGGATTGGAACTGGTAGTCACGGGCCTTTTGCTTGAATTCAAGCTCCAGACGCTCGCGCTCGCCTTGCTGCATCTTGTCGCCACCGGCTACCAGGCGGTCCTGGATACCCTTGGCGCTGCTTTCCAGTGTCTTGAGCTTGGTCAGCTGCGGACCGAATTTCTTCTCGGCATCCACGGCGTATCGCTTGGCCGCATCGGACTCCAGCAGGGCCATCTGATAGTTCAGGACCGCGATTTTCATTTCGGCGAAGGCCGGGGTGGTGACCAGCACAGTGGCCAGCAAGACCAATTGAGTCAACTTACGCACGATGTACTCCTACAGAATCCGTTGTCGTTATCTTAGGTCAGACGCTTAGAACGTCTGGCCGAGGGAGAATTGGAAAATCTGGGTTTCAGCGTTATCCGGTTTCTTGATCGGCATGGCCAGAGCAAAGCTCAACGGGCCCAGCGCAGTCACCCAGGTCACACCCACGCCCACGGAGCTCGCCAGGTTGCTGAGGCTTACGTCGTTGCATTGAGTATTGGACTTCAAGCCACTTGGGTTTTTGATCTGTTCGCACTTGGAGTCGAACACGTTACCCACGTCCCAGAAGACCGAAGTACGCAGGGAACGCTGGTCCTTGACGAACGGCAGCGGGAACAGAATCTCCGCACCACCCTGGATCAGCACGTTACCACCGAATGGCAGCGGGTCGTTGTCCGAGTCAGCGACAGTGCCCTGGTTACCGGTCTGAGCAAAACCGCGGCTCGGCGTACCACGCGGACCCAGAGTGCTGTCCTTGAAGCCACGTACCGAGTTGAAACCACCTGCATAGTAGTTCTCGTAGAACGGCAAGCCATCGGTCGAACCATAACCGTCGCCATAGCCCAGCTCTGTGTGCAGGCGCATGGTGTAGTTATCGCTCAACGGCTGGAACAACTGGCCGCGGTAGTCGAGCTTGAAGAACGACAGGTCGCTGCCCGGCGTGGTGACTTCCGCAGTCAGGCTCTGGGAGTGGCCGCGGGTTGCCAGTACGCCTTTGTTCAGGGTCGACTCGGACCAGCCGGCAGACGCCTTGAAGTTCAGGAACTTGTCGCCTTCACGACGGGTGAAGTCGAAGATTTCGTCCACGGTGTACACACCGGTCTTGATCTCATCCTGCTGGGCGGTAAGGCCGAAGGTCAGGCGCGAGGTCTCGCTGATCGGGTAACCCACGTTGACACCGGCACCCAGGCTGTCGATCGCATAGCTTGCAACGTCAACATCGAGGTCTTTGTAGTCGGTGGTGCGGTAGAAGGCGTTGTAGCCCAGGCTCACACCGTCTGCAGTCCAGTAGGGGTCGGTATAGCCGAAGTTGTATCGGCTCTGGTATTCGCTGCGGGTCAGGCCGATGGACACACGGTTACCGGTACCCAGGAAGTTGTTCTGCGTGATGGAACCACCCAGGATCAAACCGGCACTCTGGGCGAAACCGACGCTGGCGGTGATCGAACCCGAGGCTTGTTCTTCAACGGCGTAGTTCACATCAACCTGGTCATCCACACCCGGTACGGCCGGGGTTTCGACGTTGACTTCCTTGAAGAAGCCCAGGCGCTCAAGACGGGTCTTGGACTGGTCGATCAGGTAAGTGGAAGCCCAGCCACCTTCCATCTGACGCATTTCACGACGCAGCACTTCGTCCGCAGACTTGGTGTTGCCACGGAAGTTGATACGGTTGACGTAGGCACGCTTGCCCGGATCGACGACGAAGGTGATGTCCACGGTGTGGTCTTCATCATTCGGGGTCGGCACGCCGTTGACGTTGGCGAAGGTATAGCCTTCGTTACCCAGGCGGCGGGTGATCAGTTCTGAGGTGGTGGTCATCAGCTTGCGCGAGAACACCTGGTCCTTCTGCACGAGCAGCAGGGACTTGACCTGGTCTTCAGGCACTTTCAGGTCGCCGCTGAGCTTGACGTCACGAACCTTGTACTTCTCGCCTTCGTTGACGTTGACGGTGATGTAGACGTGCTTCTTGTCCGGGGTGATGGACACCTGGGTCGAAGCGATGTCCATGTTGATGTAGCCACGGTCCAGGTAGTAGGAGCGCAGGCGTTCCAGGTCACCGGAGAGTTTTTCACGGGCGTACTTGTCATCGTTCTTGAAGAACGACAACCAGTTGGTGGTCTTGAGTTCGAACAGGTCGACCAGGTCTTCATCAGGGAACTTGGTGTTGCCCACGACGTTGATGTGCTGGATGGCGGCCACGGTGCCTTCGTTGATGTTGACCTTCAGGCCCACACGGTTACGAGGCTGGGGGATCACTTCGGTTTCCACGGTCGCGGAGTAGCGGCCCTGGGCAACGTACTGACGTTGCAACTCGTTACGCACACCCTCAAGGGTTGCGCGCTGGAAGATCTCGCCCTCGGCCAGGCCCGATTGCTTCAGGCCCTTCATCAGGTCTTCAGTGGAGATGGCCTTGTTACCTTCGATCGCGATACTGGCGACGGAAGGTCGCTCGACGACCGTGATGACCAGGACGTTGCCTTCGCGACCCAGTTGGATATCTTGAAAGAACCCGGTTTTGAACAGCGCACGAGTGGATTCCACCAGGCGACGATCATCCGCCTGTTCCCCGACGTTCAACGGCAAGGCACCAAAGACGCTACCCGCGGAGACCCGCTGGAGGCCATTGACGCGAATATCGGAGATGGTGAAGGACTCGGCGTGAACTTCGGCGATCATCAATACGGTGAGAACCGCAGTTAGCAGCAGACGTTTCATGAAGTCCTTTCTTATTCCAACTGGCAATAAACAAACTGCCGCAAAATGCGGCAGATTCGCAATTCAGCGAAGCGTTACAGACGTCCCAGATCGTTGACCAGGGCTAACAACATCACCCCGACCACCAAACTGATACCAATCTGTATCCCCCAACCCTGCACCCGATCCGACAAGGGGCGACCACGCACCCACTCGACCAGATAAAACAGCAGATGCCCCCCATCCAATACTGGAATGGGCAGCAAATTCAGAACCCCAAGGCTAATACTCAGATAAGCCAGGAAATTCAGGAAATCCGCGACACCCGACTGGGCAGAAGCGCCCGCCACTTTAGCAATGGTTATCGGTCCACTCAAGTTTTTTACCGAGAGCTCACCGAACAACATTTTCTTGAGGGATTCGAGGGTCAGCACGCTCATGGTCCAGGTGCGTTTCGCGCCCTCTGCAATCGCTGCCAAAGGCCCGTAGCTGACCTCTCGCACCATCGATGGCGGCCATTCGACACCTTTGACCCCTGCCCCCAGGTAGCCCCCGGCCGCCTTGGCTTCGCCTCGCACCGACAGGGTCACGGGGACGTCGATTTGAGCACCGTCGCGCTCAACTTTCAGCACAATTTTGGTATCAGGGCGCACACGCACCAGGTCAACCACCTGCTGCCAGTCACCCAGCGCCTGGCCATCAAGGGCCAACAGGCGATCACCGGTTTTCAGGCCAGCAGCCTGGGCCGGCCCCTTTGGATCCAGCTCGGCCAGCACCGGCGGCAAGGCCGGACGCCAAGGGCGGATCCCCAGGGATTTGATCGGATCGGGCTCATCGGCGCCCTTGAGCCAATGGTCCAGCGCCAATGCCCGCGGGGTTTCGGCGCTGGAGCCCTGGTCACGCACTACCACATTGACGGTGCCGCTTTCACCCAGGCGACGCACCAACTGCAAATTGACCGCGCCCCACCCTGTGGTGGGCTCGCCATCAATGGATACAATTTCCTGCCCCGCCGTCAGGCCCGCCTTGGCCGCGATGCTGTCGGCTTCGACCGCGCCAATGACCGGGCGCACCTGCTGGCTGCCCAGCATGGCCAAGACCCAGAAAAACACCATCGCCAACAGGAAGTTGGCGATCGGTCCCGCCGCCACAATCGCAATACGCTGACGAACGGTCTTGCGATTGAAGGATTGGTCCAGCTGGTCTGCAGGCACTTCGCCTTCGCGCTCATCGAGCATCTTGACGTAGCCGCCCAACGGGATAGCAGCAATCACAAACTCAGTGCCGCGGCGATCATGCCAGCGCAACAACGGCATGCCGAAACCGACGGAAAAGCGCAATACCTTGACGCCGCAACGACGCGCCACCCAGAAGTGGCCGAATTCGTGGAAGGTCACCAACACACCCAGAGCAACCAGGGTGCCGACAATCATGTAGAGCGCACTCATCTAATTTCTCCGCACTTCAATCCAATGCCTGAAGACTCAAACCTGCCCGCGGCCTAACCCGCATTGCGATCCAACCATTGCCCGGCCAGGGCTCGGGCCTTGGTGTCGGCCTCGAACACCGCCTCCAGGTCATTCACTGCCACTACCGGCTCAAGCGCCAGGACGTCCTCGATGATACTCGCGATCTGCGGAAAGCGGATGCGCCGCTCAAGAAACGCCGCCACGGCCACTTCGTTGGCCGCGTTAAGCATCGCCGGGGCACTGTTACCCGCCTCGGCCGCTTGCCGCGCCAGGCGCAAACAAGGGAAACGCTGCTCGTCCGGGGCTTCGAAGTCCAGGCGCGCGATTGCAAACAAGTCCAACGGTGCTACGCCGGAATCAATCCGCTCAGGCCACGCCAAGGCGTTGGCGATCGGTGTGCGCATGTCCGGGTTACCCAATTGCGCCAACACCGAACCATCCACGTAATCGACCAGGGAATGGATCACACTTTGTGGGTGAATGACCACCTCAACCTGGTCAGGCCGCGCATCGAACAGCCAGCATGCCTCGATCAACTCCAGGCCCTTGTTCATCATGCTCGCCGAATCCACGGAGATTTTGCGCCCCATGGACCAGTTCGGGTGAGCGCATGCCTGATCGGGAGACACATGGTCCAGCTCGGCCGACGGAGTCTGGCGGAATGGGCCACCCGATGCCGTCAGCAGAATCCGGCGCACGCCGACCTGGCTCAAGCCGCGGGCAAAATCACCGGGCATGCACTGGAAGATGGCGTTGTGCTCGCTGTCCAGAGGCAGCAGCACCGCTCCGCTCTTACGCACCGCTTGCATAAAGAGTGCGCCGGACATGACCAAGGCTTCTTTGTTGGCCAGCAGGATTTTCTTGCCAGCATCGACTGCCGCCAAGGTCGGGCGCAAACCTGCCGCACCGACAATCGCCGCCACCACCGTATCCACGTCCGCATCGGCCGAGACCTGGCATAAGCCTGCCTCGCCAACCAATACCTGAGTGGCCAGCCCGGCAGCCCGAAGATCATCCTGCAGACTGCGAGCCGCAGCAGCTTCCGGCACCACGGCAAAGCGCGGCGAGTGACGCACGCACAAGGCCAGCAACTCGCGCAAACGCGTGAAGCCGGTCAGGGCGAAAACCTGATAGCGATCGGGGTGACGCGCGATGACATCCAGGGTACTGAGCCCGACCGAGCCGGTCGCACCCAGCACCGTAACCTGCTGCAGGCGGCTCACGAAGCGATCATCCACAACAGCACGGCAAAAATAGGCAGCGCGGCGGTGAGGCTGTCGATACGGTCAAGCACACCGCCATGGCCTGGCAGCAGGTTACTGCTGTCCTTGATGCCCGCCTGGCGTTTGAACATGCTCTCGGTAAGGTCGCCCACCACCGAGATGAAGACGACAATAGCCGTACCCAGCAAGGCCAGAAGCACTTCCTTTACTGACCAGTCACGCACCACACCGACCACCAGGGTGATCAGCAGCGTCAAGGCCAAGCCGCCGTATACGCCTTCCCAGCTCTTGCCGGGACTTACGGCCGGGGCCAGCTTGCGTTTGCCAAAAGCTCTACCCGAGAAGTAGGCACCAATGTCGGCGCCCCATACCAACACCATCACAGCCAGGATCAATTCGTTGCCCAGCGGGTAACGCTTTATCTCCACCAGCCCTTGCCAGGCCGGCAAGAGGATCGCCAGGCCAATCACCAGCTTGCAGGCCACGCTGGACCACTGGCTACTGGTGCGCGGATAGGTGAGCACCAGGAAAGTCGCCAACGCCCACCACAACACTGCAGCCCCCAGCACCCAGGGCGCGATGTCCGGCAGGATGTACATGAAGAACAACAACAGCGCGACCAAGGCGGCATAGGCCATACGCGGCACCTGGTTGACAAAGCCTGCCAGGCGCGCCCACTCCCACGCACCAAGAGTCACAACCAGGCCGATGAACAGCGCAAAGCCGGAACCGTCGAGCAGGAAAAAACCGCACAAGGCAATCGGCAGCAGGATCAGCGCCGTGATGATTCGTTGTTTAAGCATTTAAACCCGGGCTCCAGCTTCGATCTGCTCGCTCGTTTTACCGAAGCGACGCTGACGGGAAGCGAAATCAGCCAGTGCATTACGCATGGCTTCGTGTTTGAAGTCCGGCCAGAACAGGTCGGAGAAATACAGCTCGGTGTAGGCCAGCTGCCACAGCAGGAAATTGCTGATGCGATGCTCGCCACCGGTGCGAATGCACAAGTCCGGCAACGGCAGGTCGCCGGTCACCAGGCAGGTTTGCAACAGTTGGGGCGTGATGTCGTCCGGGCGCAGATGGCCGGCCTGCACTTCGCGGGCCAGCCGCTGCGCAGCCTGGGCAATATCCCACTGGCCACCGTAGTTGGCTGCGATCTGCAACACAAAACGGTTACTACCGGCAGTGATGGCCTCGGCTTCGCGCATGGCCGCTTGCAGCTCCGGATGGAACCGCGAGCGATCACCAATGATGCGCAGACTGATGTTGTTGTCGTTGAGGCGCTTGGCCTCACGACGCAGAGCCTTGAAGAACAGGTCCATCAAGGCACTGACTTCATCGGCGGGTCGCTGCCAGTTCTCACTTGAGAACGCGAACAAGGTCAATACTTCGACCTTGGCCTCGGCACACACCTCAATCACCGCCCTTACCGCGTCAACACCCGCTTTATGCCCGGCAACACCCGGCATAAAGCGTTTTTTCGCCCAGCGATTATTCCCATCCATGATGATCGCGACATGGCGCGGCACCACGGAGGGCACAGTCTGCTTGGTCTTTTCCATGAAGGCGTCCTGACCCCTTATACGGCCATCAGGTCCTTTTCTTTTTCTTCAGTCGCCTTGGTGATCTGGGCTTCGGCGTCCTTGGTCAGCTTGTCGATATCAGCGACGGCACGGCGCTCTTCGTCTTCGCTGATTTCCTTGTCCTTGACCAGCTTCTTCAGGTCGCCCAGTGCATCGCGGCGGATGTTACGCACGGCAACGCGCGCATCTTCAGCAGCACTGCGCGCCTGCTTGGTGAAGCCCTTGCGGGTTTCTTCGGTCAGGGCTGGCATGGAGATCAGCAACAACTCGCCCAGGTTGGTCGGGTTGAGGTTCAGGCCGGCGCTCTGAATAGCCTTGTCGACAGCCGCGAGCATGTTGCGCTCGAAGGCCACAACTTGCAGGGTACGCGAATCCTTCACGGTCACGTTGGCCACACCGCTCAGCGGGGTGTCGGAACCGTAGTAAGGCACCATCACGCTGCCCAGGATGCTTGGGTGCGCCTTGCCTGTACGGATCTGGCCAAAGGCGTGACTCAAGGATTCCAGGGATTTCTGCATACGCGCCTGGGCGTCTTTCTTGATTTCGTTGATCATTGTTGGCCTTCCTCGATCAGAGTCCCTTCTGCGCCGCCGTGTACGATATTCAGCAGGGCGCCGGGCTTGTTCATGTTAAATACGCGCAGCGGCATTTTGTGGTCGCGGCACAGGCAGATAGCGGTCAGGTCCATGACACCCAGCTTGCGATCCAGAACTTCATCGTAGGTCAGATGATCGAACTTCTCGGCATGCGGGTCTTTGAATGGGTCTGCAGTGTATACGCCATCCACCTTGGTCGCCTTCAACACCACGTCGGCATCGATTTCGATAGCACGCAGGCATGCGGCCGAGTCGGTGGTGAAGAACGGGTTACCTGTGCCAGCGGCAAAGATCACCACTTCCTTGGAGTTCAGGTGGCGCATGGCTTTGCGGCGATCATAATGATCGGTCACGCCAACCATTGAAATTGCCGACATCACGATGGCCGAGATGTTGGCGCGCTCCAGGGCGTCGCGCATGGCGAGGGCGTTCATCACAGTGGCCAGCATGCCCATGTGGTCGCCGGTAACCCGGTCCATACCGGCCGCACTCAGTGCCGCACCGCGGAACAGGTTGCCACCACCAATCACCAGGCCGACCTGCACGCCGATACCGACCAACTGGCCGACTTCCAGCGCCATGCGGTCAAGCACCTTGGGATCGATCCCGAACTCTTCCGAGCCCATCAGGGCCTCGCCGCTGAGCTTGAGTAGAATGCGTTTATAGCGAGCCTGATAACCACTGCCCTGCTGAGCCATTGCGAATCTCTCCTGCGGCGTATTTTTTAAAAATTCTTGGCGAGCCGTTTTACGGCTTGCGTTCACTCTAGCTGGACGCTGTCACAGCGCCATCGGAACACGGCTTTGTAAGCCAGTTCCGAGAGGAAACCAAATAAAATTGGCCTTCCCATTTGAAAAGAGGCTGCGCGCGTGAGCGGGCAGCCTCTTTCGGCGACAGTTTGGAACTGTCTTATTGCTTGGCGGCAGCCAGCTGGGCAGCAACTTCTTCAGCGAAGTTGTCGACCGGCTTCTCGATGCCTTCGCCTACTTTGAAGTAAGTGAAGGAAACGATTTCAGCACCGGCTTTCTTGGCCAGTTCGCCAACCTTGATTTCAGGGTTCTTGACGAACGCCTGCTCAACCAGGCTTGCTTCGGCCAGGAACTTGCTGATACGGCCTTTGACCATGTTCTCAACAATGTTTTCTGGCTTGCCTTTGATTTTTTCTTCGTTCAGCTGCAGGAACACAGCTTTTTCACGCTCGATCGCTTCGGCCGAAACTTCCGAAGGCAGCAGGAACTCAGGGTTGCTTGCAGCAACGTGCATCGCGATGTCTTTGGCCAGCTCAACGTCGCCGCCTTTCAGAACAACTGCAACACCGATTTTGTTGCCGTGCAGGTAGCCACCAACTACGTCACCTTCAACGCGAACCAGGCGACGGATGTTGACGTTTTCGCCAACCTTGCCGACCAGTACCAGGCGAGCTGCTTCTTGAGCTTCGATCAGAGGCTCAACAGTGGTCAGCTTGTCAGCGAAAGCTTTTTCGACGCTGGCAGCAACGAATGCCTTGAAGTCATCCTGCAGAGCCAGGAAGTCGGTCTGGGAGTTCACTTCCAGCAGAACGGCGGATTTGCCGTCTTCTTTCAGAGCGATAGCGCCTTCAGCAGCCACGTTACCTGCTTTCTTGGCAGCCTTGATGGCGCCGGAAGCACGCATGTCATCAATGGCTTTTTCGATGTCGCCGCCGGCCTTGGTCAAGGCCTTTTTGCAATCCATCATGCCTTCGCCGGTACGCTCACGCAGTTCTTTAACCAACGCTGCAGTAATCTCTGCCATTTCAAAATCCTCTTGGATAGGTTTTCAACCATTCCACCCGATCAAACGGGCGATCAATTCTTCCCGAATCTCCGTTGTAGGCCGCTGCACGTTACAAATAATGTAGCTGCGCTGCCGACAAATGGTTTTCGAGGTGGCAAAAAGGGGGCCAAGCCCCCTTTTTGCTTACTGAGTCAACGCCAGGGCGTCAATTACTCAGCGGCAGCTACCGGAGCTTCTTCAACGAACTGCTCGGTACCACCAGCAACGTGGTTGCGACCACGGATTACAGCGTCAGCCATCGAACCCATGTACAGCTGGATAGCGCGGATTGCGTCATCGTTGCCTGGGATGATGTAGTCAACGCCTTCCGGGCTGCTGTTGGTATCGACTACGCCGATAACCGGGATACCCAGCTTGTTGGCTTCGGTGATCGCGATGCGCTCGTGATCAACGTCGATAACGAACAGTGCGTCAGGCAGACCGCCCATGTCCTTGATACCACCCAGGGAACGATCGAGCTTTTCCAGGTCACGGGAGCGCATCAGCGCTTCTTTCTTGGTCAGCTTGGCGAAAGTACCGTCTTCGGCTTGCACTTCAAGGTCACGCAGACGCTTGATGGAAGCACGGATGGTTTTGAAGTTGGTCAGCATGCCGCCCAACCAGCGGTGATCGACGTACGGCGAACCGCAACGTGCTGCTTCTTCAGCAACGATCTTGCCAGCGGAACGCTTGGTGCCGACGAACAGGATCTTGTTTTTGCCCTGGGCCAGACGTTCTACGAAAGTCAGCGCTTCGTTGAACATTGGCAGGGTTTTTTCAAGGTTGATAATGTGAATCTTGTTACGCGCGCCGAAAATGTACTTACCCATTTTCGGGTTCCAGTAACGGGTCTGGTGACCGAAGTGCACACCGGCCTTCAGCATATCGCGCATGTTGACTTGGGACATGATAGTTCCTTAATAAGTCGGGTTTGGCCTCCACGTATCCCAATGACCAACCAGCGGCATCAAGGCCTCCGGCACCCAGGTCATCGTGTCGACACGTGTGTGGATTTAAGCTTTGCGGGGTATCCCCGGAAAGCGGCGCATTTTATACCACAGCATCGGCAAAAACGAAACCCGCAATCACACTTGCCGGTCGTCGTCTTTGCGTAAGCCCTTGAATACAGCCAACATGCCTCTACCTCATAGAGAGAAGCGATCACCAGACGCGCATGATTTGCCAGCATCGTCTGTTAGAATCGCGTTTTTTGGGACTTGCGCGAATGCTGTACCCCTTTGTCGCGCTCCCCGTGAACCGTATTGATTTCAGCGCGTCGCGCTAGAGAGAGCCTGTATGACCGTTACCTTGAAAACCGCCGAAGACATCGCAGGCATGCGCGTTGCCGGCAAACTGGCTGCCGACGTGCTGGAAATGATCGCCGAACACGTCAAGCCCGGCGTCACCACCGAAGCGCTGGACCGCATTTGCCACGACTATATAGTCGACGTGCAAAAAGCCATCCCTGCCCCGCTGAATTACAAAGGCTTCCCCAAGTCGATCTGCACCTCGATCAACCACGTGGTCTGCCACGGCATTCCCGGTGACAAGCCACTGAAAGACGGCGACACCCTGAACATCGACGTCACGGTGATCAAGGATGGTTACCACGGCGACACCAGCCGCATGTTCCACGTCGGTAATGTGCCGGTATGGGCCGAGCGTCTGTCCCAGGTCACCCAGGAATGCATGTACAAGGCCATCGAGATCGTCAAGCCCGGCTGCCGCCTGGGTGACATCGGTGAAGTGATCCAGAAGCACGCGGAAAAGAACGGCTTCTCGGTGGTGCGCGAGTTCTGCGGCCACGGTATCGGCAAGGTGTTCCACGAAGAGCCGCAGATTCTGCATTACGGCCGCGCCGGCACCGGCATGGAACTCAAGGCCGGCATGACGTTCACCATCGAACCGATGATCAACCAAGGCAAGGCCGACACCAAGGTGCTGGGCGACGGCTGGACCGCCATCACCAAGGACCGCAAGCTCTCGGCCCAGTGGGAGCACACCCTGCTGGTCACCGACACCGGCTACGAGATCTTCACCCTGCGCGCTGACGACACCATCCCACGCGTTTCTGCCTGAAGGTCGCCCAGGTTTTCCCGCAACGTGTTGTGACTGACTGATAGATAGAAAGGAAAGCCGAACGATGCCCCAGGTGGATCCCGAACTCTTCGACCGCGGCCAATTCCAGGCCGAGCTGGCACTGAAGGCAAGCCCCATCGCCGCCTTCAAGAAGGCCATCCGCCAAGCCCGCGAGGTGCTCGATGCGCGCTTTCGCAGCGGCCGGGATATTCGCCGCCTGATCGAAGACCGCGCCTGGTTCGTCGATAACATCCTGCAAAAGGCCTGGGAGCAGTTCAATTGGAGTTTCGACGCCGATATCGCCCTGGTGGCGGTCGGCGGCTACGGTCGCGGCGAACTGCATCCCTACTCCGACATCGACCTGCTGATCCTGCTGGACCAGGCCGATCATGAGACCTTTCGCGATTCCATCGAGCGCTTTCTGACGTTGCTGTGGGACATCGGCCTGGAAGTCGGCCAGAGCGTACGCTCGGTGGACGAATGCGCCGAAGAAGCCCGTGCCGACCTGACGGTGGTCACCAACCTGATGGAAAGCCGCACCATCTGCGGCCCCGAGCGCCTGCGCCAGCGCATGCTCGAAGTCACCAGTACCGCACACATGTGGCCAAGCAAAGACTTTTTCCTGGCCAAGCGCGCCGAGCAAAAAGCCCGGCACCACAAGTACAACGACACCGAATACAACCTGGAACCCAACGTCAAAGGCTCACCCGGTGGGCTGCGGGATATCCAGACAATCTTGTGGGTGGCGCGCCGTCAATACGGCACGCTGAACCTGCGCGCCCTGGCCGGCGAAGGCTTTCTGGTGGAGAGCGAAAATTCCCTGCTGGCCTCGTCCCAGGAATTCCTGTGGAAGGTGCGCTACGCCCTGCACATGCTGGCCGGTCGTTCCGAAGACCGCCTGCTCTTCGATCACCAGCGCTCTATCGCTACCCTTCTGGGCTTTGAAGGCGAAGATGCGAAGACCAGCATCGAGAGCTTCATGCAGCAGTATTACCGGGTAGTCATGAGCATTGCCCAGCTCAGCGACTTGATCATCCAGCACTTCGAAGAAGTGATCCTGGCCCCCGAAGACGAAGCGCCACCGCAGCCGATCAATGCGCGTTTCCAGTTGCACGACGGCTATATCGAAGCACGCAACGACAACGTGTTCCGCCGCACCCCGTTCGCCATGCTGGAAATCTTCGTGTTGATGGCCCAGCAGCCGGAGATCAAAGGCGTGCGCGCCGATACCATCCGCTTGCTGCGGGAAAACCGTCACCTGATCGACGACGATTTTCGCAACGACATTCGCAATACCAGCCTGTTTATCGAGCTGTTCAAGTGCCGCATCGGCATCCATCGCAACCTGCGGCGCATGAACCGTTACGGCATTCTGGGGCGCTACCTGCCGGAGTTCGGCTTTATCGTCGGGCAGATGCAGCACGACCTGTTCCATATCTATACCGTCGATGCCCACACCCTGAACCTGATCAAGCACCTGCGTAAGTTGCAGTACACCCAGGTGTCAGAGAAATTCCCGCTGGCCAGTAAGCTGATGGCCAAGCTGCCCAAGCCCGAGCTGATTTACCTGGCCGGCTTGTACCACGACATCGGCAAAGGCCGGCATGGCGACCACTCGGAGATCGGCGCGGTCGATGCCGAAGCCTTCTGCCAGCGCCACCAGTTGCCGGTGTGGGACAGCCGCCTGATTGTCTGGCTGGTGCAGAACCACCTGGTGATGTCGACCACGGCCCAGCGCAAGGACCTGTCCGACCCGCAGGTGATCCACGACTTTGCCGGCATCGTCGGCGATGAAACCCGCCTGGATTACCTGTATGTGCTGACCGTCTCCGACATCAACGCCACCAACCCGACGCTGTGGAACTCCTGGCGCGCCAGCCTGTTGCGCCAGCTGTACACCGAAACCAAGCGCGCCCTGCGCCGTGGCCTGGAGAACCCGGTGGACCGCGAAGAGCAGATCCGCCGCACCCAAAGCGCAGCCCTGGATATCCTGGTGCGCGGCGGTAACGACCCGGACGACGTCGAGCAACTCTGGTCGCAACTGGGTGATGATTACTTCCTGCGCCACACCGCCGGCGACGTGGCCTGGCACAGCGACGCGATCCTGCAGCAACCCGCCGATGGCGGCCCGTTGGTCTTGATCAAGGAAACCACCCAGCGCGAATTCGAAGGCGGCACGCAGATCTTCATTTACGCGCCCGACCAGCACGACTTCTTCGCCGTGACCGTGGCGGCCATGGACCAGCTCAACCTGAACATCCATGACGCCCGGGTCATCACCTCCAGCAGCCAGTTCACCCTCGACACCTACATCGTGCTCGACGCCGACGGCGACTCGATTGGCGACAACCCGGCGCGCGTGAAAAAGATCCGCGAGGGCCTCACCGAAGCCCTGCGCAACCCCGACGACTACCCCACCATCATCCAGCGCCGGGTGCCGCGCCAGCTCAAGCATTTTGCCTTTGCGCCTCAGGTGACCATTTCCAACGACGCACAGCGCCCGGTGACGGTGCTGGAGCTCAGCGCACCGGATCGCCCAGGCCTGCTGGCGCGTATCGGCGGGATTTTCCTGGAGTTCGACCTGTCATTGCAAAATGCCAAGATTGCGACCCTGGGCGAGCGGGTGGAAGACGTGTTCTTTATCACCGATGCCGACAACCAGCCACTGTCCGACCCGGAGCTGTGCCTGCGTTTACAGGCGGCAATCGTGGAGCAGTTGAGCGTGACCCAGGAACCCGGTGTCGAGCTGACCAGACTGACTATTTGAATTCTTAACTTTGTGAACACGAGTCATGTGGGAGCCGGCTTGCCTGCGATGCAGACACCTCGGCCCGTCCGATCGACCGCAGATCGCAGGCAGGCCAGCTCCCACAGATCCGCGCTCACCGTGATAGAGGCTTATATGAACAACGCCCTTAACCAGTTGCAGCCCTACCCCTTCGAGAAGCTGCGCGCCCTGCTCGGCAGCGTGACGCCGAACCCGGACAAACGCCCGATCGCACTGTCCATCGGCGAGCCCAAGCACACGTCACCGGCCTTCGTTGCCGAGGCCTTGAGCAATAACCTCGATCAAATGGCGGTGTACCCCACCACGTTGGGTATCCCGGCACTGCGTGAAGCCATTGGCGCCTGGTGCGAACGCCGCTTCAACGTGCCCAAGGGCTGGCTAGACCCAGCGCGCAACATCCTGCCGGTCAACGGTACGCGCGAGGCGCTGTTTGCCTTCACCCAGACCGTGGTCAACCGCGGCGACGATGCGCTGGTTGTGAGCCCCAACCCGTTCTACCAGATCTACGAAGGCGCCGCGTTCCTGGCCGGGGCCAAGCCGCATTACCTGCCGTGCCTGGATAGCAACGGCTTCAATCCAGACTTCGATGCTGTCTCTGCGGATATCTGGAAACGTTGCCAGATCCTGTTCCTGTGCTCCCCCGGTAACCCGACCGGTGCGCTGATTCCAGTCGCCACGCTGAAAAAACTCATCGCCCTGGCCGATAAATACGATTTCGTCATCGCCGCCGACGAATGCTACAGCGAACTGTACTTCGACGAACAAACCCCACCCCCGGGCCTGCTCAGCGCCTGCGTCGAACTGGGCCGTCAGGACTTCAAGCGTTGTGTGGTATTCCACAGCCTATCCAAGCGCTCCAACCTGCCAGGCCTGCGTTCAGGCTTCGTGGCCGGCGACGCCGAGATCCTCAAGGCCTTTTTGCTGTACCGCACCTACCATGGCTGCGCGATGCCGGTGCAAACCCAGTTGGCCAGCATCGCCGCCTGGCAGGACGAGGCCCATGTACTGGCCAACCGTGACCTGTACCGCGAGAAGTTCGACGCAGTGCTGGCGATCCTCAAGCCGGTGCTGGACGTGCAAAGCCCGGACGGCGGCTTTTACCTGTGGCCGAATGTACAAGGCGATGACGCCGCCTTCTGCCGCGATTTGTTCGTGGAAGAACATGTGACGGTGGTGCCGGGCTCTTACCTGTCGCGGGAAGTGGACGGCTTTAACCCAGGTGCGGGGCGTGTGCGCCTGGCATTGGTTGCGCCGTTGGCCGAATGCGTGGAAGCGGCTGAGCGGATTCGCGACTTTATCCAGCGTCGCCGTTAAGGGCTTACGGGTCACTTCATGTGACCCAAATTCGCCTCGCTCATATCCAATTCCGCCAGCACCTCCCTCAATACGTCATCACCAATCTGGTGGTGACGGCTCAAGCTGTACAATTCCAACCGTTGCGCGCGCAGAGCCTTGAGCCGCAGCTTGCGCTCAAGCAGGTCCATTTGCTGCGCCAGCGCCTGAGCTTCAGCCGAATCGTTGAAGACTTCCAATTGATGGCGATATTCCGACATCAGCCGTGCCTTCAGTTCGGTAGCCAATGCCGCCTGGGCGGCGTCCGGCGTGTCGGCCTCGGCTGGCTCGTCGGCCTCCAGTGCATGAATCGCGGCCACGGCGGTCTTTTTCCAGGCTTCGCGCACTTCTTTGTGGCGTTTTTCATCCGGGCTATTCTCGACGCCGCGTAACAGCAGCGGCAGCGCGATACAGGCAGCGACCAGTGATAACAGGATCACACCGGCAGCGATAAAGATCAGCAGGTCACGCTCAGGGAAATCCTGGCCAGGCGCCAACAGCAAGGGCACCGACATGACGCCCGCCAGGGTCACCGCACCGCGTACACCGCCGACGGTCAACAACCAGCAGGAACGGGCCGTCGGCACCAGGGTCAGCGCGTTTTTGCCACGTAGCCTGCGCAGCAACCCCGACAGCCGCCAGATGCTTTGCACCCAGATGAAGCGCAATACCACCAGCACCAGGAAGATCGCCACCACATCCAGGCAGCGATACATCAAGGTGGGCCACAGCGTGGTTTCATGGCTGACCACGGCCTTGATGATGTCAGGCAGTTGCAGACCGAGCAGCAGGAAGATCAGGCCGTTAAAGGCAAACTCCACCAACGACCACACGCTGCGGTTGAGCAAGCGCGTGCTGGTCTGGCGCGGCAGCAGGTCGAGCCAGCTTTGCATCATGCCCGCTGCCACCGCCGAGAGGATGCCGGACGCGCCCAGGCGTTCAGCCAGTACGTACGCAGCAAAGGGCAGCAACAACATGAACACCACATGGGTCGCCGGGTCATCCCACCCGCGCGCGATCATCCAGGCGCGCAGGCGGCCGACCAACCAGCTCAACGCCACGCCGATCGCCAGCCCGCCCACCGCCACCAACACAAACGTCAGGCTGGCATCCGCCAGGGAAAAGACTCCGGTCAACGCCGCGGCCAGGGCGAACTTGAAAGTCACCAGGCCCGACGCGTCATTCATCAAGGCCTCGCCCTGGAGCATGTGCATCAGCGGCTTGGGCAAACGGTTCTGGGAAATGGCCGACACCGCCACGGCGTCCGTCGGCGAGAGCACCGCTGCCAGGGCAAAGGCCACCGGCAAGGGGATCGAGGGCAGCAACCAATGAATGAAGTAACCGGCGCCCACCACGGTGAACAGCACCAGCCCCACCGCCAATGTCAGGATCGGGCCACGCAGGCGCCACAACTCACGCTTGGGCATGCGCCAACCATCGGAAAACAACAGTGGCGGCAGGAACAGAAACAGGAACAGCTCAGGGTCCAGCGCCACATGCAGCCCCAACGTGGGCCAGGCCAACAAGGCGCCGGCGGCGATCTGCACCAGGGGCAAGGGCAGTGGGATGATGCGCCCGATCAGGCGCGAAAAGCTGACCAGCATCAGCAGGATAAGAACGGTGTAGGCGGTTTGCATAACGCGGGTTTCCCGGACAATCGACTCGCAACGACACATCAGGCAACAACTGGCCGTTGAAGTGCCATATTACCCGGCTATGTTACCTGGCTATGTTACTCGCCTATGCTGCGCACTGGCACTTTGCACAAAAGTCGCACGCTGTTGACGAGCGGCGCCGAAACCCGCTGGTCGTGGCATAATCCGCGATCTTTCATTTTCATTCGTCCAAAGGGGGGCAATTCCTTGAGTGCTTCAAGCAAAACCTTGCACCTTTTCGGCATCAAAGCCTGCGACACCATGAAAAAGGCGCGCACCTGGCTCGATGAGCACGGGGTGAGCTATGAGTTCCATGACTACAAAACGGCCGGTATCGACCGCGAACACTTGACCCAATGGTGCAATGAGCACGGTTGGCAGGTGGTTTTGAACCGTGCGGGCACCACCTTTCGCAAACTCGAAGACGAACGCAAAGCCGATCTCGATCAGTCGAAAGCCATTGAATTGATGCTCGCACAACCCTCGATGATCAAGCGCCCGGTGCTCGATCTCGGTGACAGAACCCTGATTGGCTTCAAGCCAGATAGTTATTCGGCGGCCCTCAAGTAGGCCAGCCTTCCATTTTTGTAGAGGTAACAGCATGTCCAATTCCCTGTTCAGCCTGGGCTTCGGCGTCGGCACTCAGAACCGCCAAGGTGCTTGGCTGGAAGTGTTTTACGCACAACCCTTGCTCAATCCATCGGCTGAAATCGTTGCCGCCATCGCACCGATCCTCGGTTACACCGAAGGCAACCAGGCGATCACCTTCACCGTGAGCCAGGCCCTGCAACTGGCCGACGCGCTCAAAGGCGTCGATGCTGCCCAGGCCGCCCTGCTCAGCCGTCTGGCTGAAAGCCACACGCCGCTGGTCGCGACCTTGCTGGCCGAAGACGCCGCACTGACCTCCACGCCTGAGGCCTACCTCAAGCTGCACCTGCTGTCCCATCGCCTGGTCAAGCCCCACGGCCTGAGCCTGGCCGGTGTGTTCCCGCAGTTGCCGAACGTGGCCTGGACCAGCCAGGGCGCTATCGACATCAATGAACTGGCCGAGCGCCAACTGGAAGCGCGCCTGCGTGGCGACCTGCTGGAAGTGTTCTCGGTGGACAAGTTCCCGAAAATGACCGACTACGTCGTACCGGCTGGCGTGCGTATCGCTGACGCTGCACGTATCCGTCTGGGCGCGTACGTGGGCGAAGGCACCACCGTGATGCACGAAGGCTTCGTCAACTTCAACGCGGGCACCGAAGGCCCGGGCATGATCGAAGGTCGCGTATCGGCGGGCGTATTCGTCGGCAAGGGCTCGGACCTGGGCGGCGGTTGCTCCACCATGGGCACCCTGTCGGGCGGCGGCAATATCGTGATCAAGGTGGGCGAAGGCTGCCTGATCGGCGCCAACGCCGGTACCGGTATCCCATTGGGCGACCGCAACACCGTGGAGTCGGGCCTCTACATCACCGCCGGCACCAAGGTTGCCCTGCTGGACGAGCAGAACCAACTGGTCAAGGTGGTCAAGGCACGCGAGTTGGCTGGCCAGCCGGACCTGCTGTTCCGTCGTAACTCCGAGACCGGTGCCGTGGAGTGCAAAACCCACAAATCGGCCATCGAACTGAACGAAGCGCTGCACGCTCACAACTAAGCAGCCACTCGATGCCACTAGCGGGCCGCACCCTCGGGGGCGGCCCGCTTATACGAGTCTTGATCACCATGCTTGTGCCCTCCCCCTGGCGCGCCGACTTCCCGGCCATCGCCACCCTGCAACGGCAAGACCAGACCTATCTGGACAGCGCCGCCACCACGCAAAAACCCCAAGCCCTGCTGGATGCCATCAGTCATTACTACGCCAATGGCGCAGCGAATGTGCACCGTGCCCAGCATTTGCCCGGGGCCCATGCTACCCAGGCCTTTGAAGACAGCCGCAGCAAGGTCGCGCAGTGGTTGAACGCAGGTGACAGCGGGCAGGTTGTGTTTACCCACGGCGCAACGTCTGCGCTGAACCTCCTGGCCTATGGCCTGGAACACTTATTCAATGCGGGCGATGAGATTGCCATCAGCGCCCTAGAACACCACGCCAACCTGTTGCCCTGGCAGCAATTGGCCAAACGCCGCGCGCTCACGCTGGTGGTATTACCCCTGGACGATGAAGGCGTAATAGACTTGGACGCCGCAGCCCGCCTGATTGGCCCGCGCACGCGCCTGCTGGCGGTGAGCCAGTTGTCCAACGTGCTCGGTGCCTGGCAGCCGCTGCCAGCCTTGCTGGCGCTGGCCCAGGCACACGGCGCCCTCACGGTGGTGGACGGCGCCCAAGGCATCGTCCATGGCCGCCACGACGTACAGGCCCTGGGCTGCGACTTCTACGTGTTCTCCAGCCACAAACTCTACGGCCCGGACGGCGTCGGCGTACTGTATGGCCGTAATGAGGCCCTGCACCACCTGCGCCACTGGCAGTTCGGCGGCGAGATGGTGCAACAGGCCGACTACCACAGCGCCAGCTTTCGCCCCGCGCCGCTGGGCTTTGAAGCCGGCACCCCACCGATTGCCAGTGTGATCGGCCTGGGCGCGAGCCTGGATTACCTGAGCTCGCTGGATCCCTCCGCGGTGATCGCCCACGAAGCCGCCCTGCATGACTACCTGCTGCGTGGGCTTAAGGCACGCAATGGTGTACGCGTGTTGGGATCGCCACAGGTTGCGCTGGTGAGTTTTGTGGTGGAGGGCGTGCACAACGCCGACCTCGCCCACCTGCTCACCGAGCAAGGCATTGCTGTGCGCGCCGGTCATCACTGCGCGATGCCATTGTTGAAGGCAATGCATCTGTCAGGCGCAATCCGCGTTTCCCTGGCGCTCTACAACGATTCCGACGACCTGGAACGCTTTTTTGAAGCGTTGGACCAGGCGCTGGATATGTTGCGATGAGCTTGCCAGTGGACGCCATGGCCGCGCTGGAGGCCTTCCAGGCTGTGGGCAGCTGGGAGCAGCGCGCACGGATGCTGATGCAATGGGGTGAACGCTTGCCCGCCCTGGCTGATGACGAAAAGGTCGACGCTAACCTGGTGCAAGGTTGTGAAAGCCTAGTGTGGTTGGTGGGCCGCTTGCAGGACGGCCATTGGCAGTTTGCTGCAAGCAGCGAGGCACGGATGATTCGCGGGTTGGTGGCGTTGCTGCTGGCGCGGGTCAACGGCTTGTCTGCTGATCAATTGCAAGCGGTCGACCTGCCTGGCTGGTTCAATCAACTGGGCCTGTCGCGCCAACTATCGCCGTCGCGCAGCAATGGTTTGAATGCCGTACTGCAACGCATGCGAGACCTGACGCGTACACAGAAATAATGTGGGAGCTGGCGTGCCTGCGATAGCGGCGAATCAGTCAGTATTTTCAGTGGCTGACACACCGCTATCGCAGGCAGGCCAGCTCCCAAAATCTGGATCTATGTTCGGCAATGAGATTTAGCTGGGTTTGATGCGCTCCGACGGCCTGCGCACTCCCGCCACAATCTTGTCCACCGCCTTGGTCGCCGCCACCATGCCGAACGTGGCGGTGACCATCATCACCGCGCCAAACCCTCCCGCGCAGTCAAGCTTGACCCCGTCGCCGACAAAGCTCTTCTGCAAACAGATACTGCCATCGGGTTTGGGATAGCGCAGTTGTTCGGTGGAAAACACGCAGGGCACGCTGTAATGACGGGTCACCGTGCGCGAGAAGCCATAATCGCGGCGCAAGGTAGAGCGTACTTTCGACGCCAGCGGATCATTGAAGGTGCGGTTCAGGTCGCACACCTGGATCAGCGTGGGGTCAATCTGCCCGCCGGCACCGCCAGTAGTGATGATCTGGATCTTGCGACGCTTGCACCAGGCAATCAGCGCCGCCTTGGCGTTGACCGCGTCGATGCAGTCGATCACGCAGTCGATAGTCGGGGTGATGTACTCGGCCATGGTGTCGCGGGTGACGAAGTCTGCCACCGCGTGCACGGTGCACTCAGGATTAATACCGCGCAAACGCTCGGCCATCACTTCGACCTTGGGCTTGCCCACGGTGCTGTCCAAGGCATGCAACTGGCGGTTGCTGTTGCTGACGCAGACATCGTCCAGGTCAAACAGCGAAATCTCGCCCACCCCGCAGCGGGCAATCGCTTCCGCCGCCCAGGAACCCACGCCGCCGACGCCGACAATCGCCACATGGGCCGCTTTCAAGCGCTCCAGGCCCTCAAGCCCGTACAAGCGGGCGACGCCTGCAAACCGCGGATCTTCTGTACTCATCATCATTACCCCAAAAACCGGCGCGCATTATAGGGCTACGGAGCGGCAAGTTTTAAGCTACAAGTTACAAGTGAAGAACTTAGATGGAGTTTCGCAGACTAACGTCCGGCCTTTCTCTGTCTGCTGTACGCTCAGGGAAGCGCCAGTGTAGGATGCGCGCCGTTCGGCGCAGGCCGACACCTCTTTCGTTCCGCACCCTTTGGAACCCGACATAACCATGGCATCGCGTAAATTTGGACTCAACCTGGTGGTGGTGCTGGCAATTGCCGCGCTGTTCACCGGTTTCTGGGCGCTGATCAACCGCCCGGTCACCGCTCCCAACTGGCCCGATCAGATCTCCGGTTTTTCCTACTCGCCGTTCCAGCAAGGCCAGTACCCGCAGAAAGGCCAGTACCCTACCGACGAACAGATGCGTCAGGACCTTGCGATCATGAGCAAGCTGACGGACAACATCCGTACCTACTCAGTGGACGGCCCCCTGGGGGATATACCCAAGCTGGCCGAAGAGTTTGGCCTGCGCGTGACCCTGGGGATCTGGATCAGCCCGGACCTTGAGCGTAACGAGCGGGAGATCCAGCGCGCTATCGAGATCGCCAACACCTCGCGCAGCGTCGTGCGCGTAGTGGTGGGCAACGAAGCGTTGTTCCGTGAAGAAATCACCCCCGAAGCCCTGATCGTGCTGCTCGACCGCGTGCGCGCCGCCGTGAAAGTCCCGGTGACCACCTCCGAGCAATGGCACATCTGGGAAAAGAACCCGCAACTGGCCAAGCACGTCGACCTGATCGCCGCGCACATCCTGCCGTTCTGGGAATACATCCCAATGGACAAGGCCGGCCAGTACGTTCTCGACCGCGCCAAGGACCTGAAGAAAGCCTTCCCGAAAAAGCCACTGCTGCTATCGGAAGTGGGCTGGCCGAGCAACGGCCGTATGCGCGGTGGCAATGAGTCGTCGCCGGCCGACCAGGCGATTTACCTGCGTACGCTGGTCAACAAGCTCAACCGCCAGGGTTACAACTACTTTGTGATCGAGGCCTTCGACCAGCCGTGGAAGGTCAGCGACGAAGGGTCGGCGGGTGCGTATTGGGGTGTATTCAATGCCGCACGCCAGCAGAAATTCAATTTTGACGGCCCGGTGGTGGCGATTCCGCAATGGCGGGTACTGGCCATCGGTTCGGTGGTGCTTGCGCTGCTGTCCCTGACCCTGTTGATGATCGACGGCTCGGCCCTGCGCCAGCGGGGCCGTACCTTCCTGACCTTCATTGCGTTCCTGTGCGGGTCGGTGCTGGTCTGGATCGGCTACGACTACAGCCAGCAATACAGCACCTGGTTCAGCGTGACGGTCGGGGTGTTGCTGGCACTCGGCGCCCTGGGCGTGTTCATTGTGTTGCTGACCGAAGCCCACGAACTGGCGGAAGCGGTGTGGACCCACAAGCGTCGGCGTGAATTCCTGCCCGTGGAAGGCGACTCGGACTACCGCCCGAAAGTGTCGATCCACGTGCCGTGCTACAACGAGCCACCGGAAATGGTCAAGCAGACCCTCGACGCCCTGGCCGCCCTCGACTATCCGGATTATGAAGTCCTGATCATCGACAACAACACCAAGGACCCGGCGGTGTGGGAGCCGGTGCGCGACTACTGCGAAACCCTCGGCCCGCGCTTCAAGTTCTTCCACGTCGCGCCCCTGGCCGGTTTCAAGGGCGGCGCGCTGAACTACCTGATCCCGCACACCGCCAAGGATGCCGAAGTGATCGCAGTGATCGACTCGGACTACTGCGTATCGCCGAACTGGCTCAAGCACATGGTGCCGCACTTCGCCGACCCGAAAATCGCCGTGGTGCAGTCGCCCCAGGATTACCGCGACCAGAACGAAAGCACCTTCAAGAAGCTCTGCTACGCCGAATACAAGGGCTTCTTCCATATCGGCATGGTCACCCGTAACGACCGTGACGCGATCATCCAGCACGGCACCATGACCATGACCCGCCGCTCGGTGCTTGAAGAGCTGGGCTGGGCCGACTGGTGCATCTGTGAAGACGCCGAACTGGGCCTGCGCGTGTTCGAAAAAGGCTTGTCGGCGGCGTACTACCACGACAGCTACGGCAAGGGTTTGATGCCGGATACCTTTATCGACTTCAAGAAACAGCGTTTCCGCTGGGCCTATGGCGCGATCCAGATCATCAAGCGCCACACCGCCAGCCTGTTGCGCGGTAAAGACACCGAACTGACCCGTGGCCAGCGCTACCACTTCCTTGCGGGCTGGTTGCCGTGGGTGGCCGACGGCATGAACATCTTCTTTACCGTCGGCGCCCTGTTGTGGTCTGCGGCGATGATCATCGTGCCGACTCGGGTCGACCCGCCATTGCTGATTTTCGCGATCCCGCCGTTGGCGTTGTTTGTGTTCAAAGTCGGCAAGATCATCTTCCTCTATCGTCGTGCGGTAGGTGTGAACTTGAAAGATGCGTTCTGCGCGGCACTGGCCGGGTTGGCGCTGTCTCATACCATCGCCAAAGCGGTGTTGTACGGCTTCTTCACCAGCAGCATTCCGTTCTTTCGTACACCGAAAAACGCGGATAACCACGGCTTCTGGGTGGCGATTTCCGAAGCCCGCGAAGAAATGTTCATCATGCTGCTGCTATGGGGCGCGGCGCTGGGGATCTACCTGGTGCAAGGCCTGCCGAGCAATGACATTCGCTTCTGGGTGGTGATGTTGCTGGTACAGTCGCTGCCGTACGTGGCGGCGCTGATCATGGCGTTCTTGTCGTCGCTGCCCAAACCTTCGACGGCGCCTGAGGCTGCGCCGGCGGCGTAAAAAGTCACGCGATGCACTAAACGGCGGCCTTTGGCCGCCGTTTTGCTATAAGATAACGGCCCTTTTGCGTGCCTTACACCCATCACTGTAGGAGCGAGCTTGCTCGCGAAAATCGTTAACGATAACGCGGGCATCCTGAATGCACGCGGTGCCCTTGAGTTTTTCGCGAGCGAGCTCGCTCCTACAGTTAGAACGTCGCCGCCTCGATTTCCGGAGTTCCCCCCATGACGGCCCATGCCGACCTTTCGCCGACCCTTCAACTTGCCATCGACCTGATCCGTCGCCCGTCGGTCACACCGATCGATGCCGATTGCCAGAAGCTGATGATGCAGCGCCTGGGCGACGCCGGTTTTGCGCTTGAACCGATGCGCATCGAAGATGTGGACAACTTCTGGGCCACCCACGGCAAGCACGAAGGCCCGGTGCTGTGTTTTGCCGGTCACACCGACGTGGTGCCGACCGGCCCGGTACAGGCCTGGCAGAACGACCCGTTCGACGCGTTGATCGATGACAACGGCATGCTCTGCGGCCGTGGCGCGGCGGACATGAAAGGCAGCCTGGCGGCGATGCTGGTGGCGGCGGAACGTTTCGTCAGCGACTACCCGGACCACAAGGGTTCGGTCGCCTTCCTGATCACCAGCGACGAAGAAGGCCCGGCGCACCACGGCACCAAGGCCGTGATCGAACGCCTGGCCGCACGCAACGAGCGCCTGGACTGGTGCATCGTCGGCGAACCGTCGAGCACCAGCCTGGTGGGCGACGTGGTCAAGAACGGCCGCCGAGGCTCCCTTGGCGCCACCTTGACCGTGCGCGGTGTACAGGGCCATGTGGCTTACCCGCATCTGGCAAAGAACCCGATCCACCTGGCCGCACCGGCCCTGGCCGAACTCGCTGCCGAGCATTGGGATGACGGCAACGCGTTCTTCCCGCCAACCAGCTTCCAGATTTCCAACCTCAACTCCGGTACTGGCGCCACCAACGTGATCCCGGGTGACCTGACGGCGGTGTTCAACTTCCGTTTTTCCACCGAATCCACCGTCGAGGGCCTGCAACAACGCGTCGCGGCCATTCTCGACAAACATGGCCTGGACTGGCACGTGGAGTGGGCGCTGTCGGGCCTGCCGTTCCTCACCGAGCCAGGCGCTCTGTTGGATGCAGTGTCGGCCAGCATCCTGGCGATCACCGGGCGCGAGACCCAGGCGTCTACCAGTGGCGGTACTTCCGATGGGCGCTTCATTGCAACGTTGGGCACCCAGGTGGTCGAACTGGGCCCGGTGAACGCGACGATCCACCAGGTCAATGAACGCATCCTGGCCAGCGACCTCGACGTGCTGACCGAAATCTACTACCAGACCCTGATCAAGTTGCTCGCCTGATGCTTGCCTGCCCCATTTGCAGTGCACCGCTCAATACCGTGGACAACGGCGTGGCGTGCCCGGCCGGGCACCGCTTCGACCGCGCGCGCCAGGGTTATTTGAACCTGTTGCCGGTGCAGCACAAGAACAGCCGCGACCCAGGCGACAACCTGGCCATGGTCGAGGCGCGCCGCGACTTCCTCAACGCTGGCCACTATGCGCCAGTGGCCAAGCGCCTGGCCGAACTGGCCGCCGAGCGTGCACCGCAGCGCTGGGTCGACATTGGGTGTGGCGAGGGTTACTACACCGCGCAAATTGCCCAGGCCCTACCCCACGCCGACGGCTATGCCCTGGATATCTCCAAGGAAGCGGTCAAGCGCGCGTGCAAACGCAACCCGGCGCTGACCTGGTTGATCGCCAGCATGGCCCGCGTGCCATTGGCCGATGCCAGCTGCCAGTTCCTCGCCAGCGTGTTCAGCCCGTTGGACTGGCAAGAGGCCAAGCGCCTGCTCAGTCCCGGCGGTGGTTTGATGAAGGTCGGCCCGACCAGCGGCCACTTGATGGAACTGCGCGAGCGTCTTTACGACGAGGTACGCGAGTACACCGACGACAAACACCTGGCCCTGGTGCCGGACGGTATGAGCCTTGCTCACAGTGAAACCCTGGAATTCACCCTGAGCCTGGCCGAAGCCCAGGACCGCGCCAACCTGCTGGCGATGACGCCCCACGGCTGGCGGGCCAGTGCCGAGCGCCGCCACGAGGTGATCGAGGCGGCCGAGCCGCTGCAGGTCACGGTGTCGATGCGTTACGATTATTTCGTGCTTCAATGACTGACGTTCACCCATCCGCGAATGGATTTTCGAATCCCGCAACGAGGAACATCCATGCGCCAACCCGATATTGAGATTTACCTGAAGGACGCCGACGTCGATCACAAGGCCATCGCCGCCTGGCTGGGTGCCGCCCTGGGCCCGTGCACCGATTGGGTCCAGAAAGGCCAGACCTACAAGTGCAAGGCCGGCAGCGTGCCGGTGACCTGGCTGCCCAAGGCGGTAGGCAAATGGAACAGCCTGTACCTGGAAAGCGACCAGACCCCATGGGACGACGACATCGCCTGCGCCCGCGCCGCGTTTGCCGCGCTGAACGTCGAAGTGCGTTGCGCGCCGGGCACCTGGGTTGAGGAAGAAGGTGAGGAAAGTGCCGACACCTGGATTCGCATCAGCGAAGACGGTGAAGAACAGATCACCTGGAAGACCGCCTGAAGATCGTTCCCACGCTCTGCGTGGGAAAGTAGCCTGGGACGCTCTGCGTCCCAAAGCGTGACGCGGAGCGTCACAAGAGGCGTTCCCACGCAGAGCGTGGGAACGATCAAACAACGTTGTTACAGGCCCACCACATCCTCCGCCTGCAAGCCCTTCTCGCCCGTCACCACGGCGTACTCCACCTGCTGGCCCTCGGCCAACGAACGGTGGCCTTCACCGCGAATGGCGCGGTAGTGCACAAACACATCCTTGCCATCCTCACGCTGGATAAAGCCGTAGCCCTTTGCATCGTTGAACCACTTCACATTGCCGGTTTCGCGCGTTGACATCTGTTCACTCCCACTGGTTTTTTATTGTTGAGTCGCTCGCATTGAACTGCCGAGTATAAGACAGGCTCAAAAACCATCAACTCAACTTTACATCGCTGCTTTTTTGCCGATTTTCGGCGAATACGGCACACTACCCGCCCGAGCGCCTGCTCGGTTTTTTCCACTTGAAGCAGCTCGCCTATGACCCGCTCCCCGTTCCGCCGTCTGGTGTTTGGCACCTTGCGCCGACTGTTGTACCTCTGGGTTCGCTCAGAGACGATCAACCAGTCGTCCCTAACCCTCAACCTGGACCGCAGCCGGCCGGTTTTCTACGTCCTGCAATCACCCTCCCTCACCGAGTTGGCGGTGGTCGATGCCGAGTGCACCAAGGCTGGCCTGCCACGTCCGGTGCTGCCGGTGTCGGTGGGGCCGTTGATGGAGCCTGCGGCGTTCTTCTACCTCACGCCGGATCCGGATTGGCTCGGCCGCCAGGACAAGCGCGGTGCGCCGCCCACCCTGACGCGCCTGGTCAACACCCTCACCGAACACGCCGAAGAGAATGCACAAATCATTCCGGTCAGTGTGTTCTGGGGCCAATCCCCCGAAAGCGAGTCCAGCCCGTGGAAGCTGTTGTTCGCCGACAGCTGGGCGGTCACCGGGCGTCTACGCCGGTTGTTGAGCATCCTGATCCTGGGGCGCAAGACTCGCGTGCAATTCTCCGCGCCTATCAACCTGCGTGAATTGATCGAGCACAATAAAGGTCACGAACGCACCGTACGCATGGCCCAGCGCATCCTGCGTGTGCACTTCCGTAACCTGAAGACGGCAGTGATCGGCCCCGACCTGTCCCACAGGCGTAATCTGGTCAAGGGCCTGGTTAATATGCCGCTGGTACGCCAAGCCATTGCGGATGAAGCCGAACGCGAAAAGATCACCCCGGAAAAAGCCAAGGCCCTGGCCCTGCGCTATGGCAACGAGATTGCCTCGGATTACACCTACACCGCGATCCGCTTCCTGGAAGTGGTATTGAGCTGGTTCTGGAACAAGATCTACGACGGTATCAAGGTCAATAACATCGAGGGCGTGCAAAAGGTGGCCCAAGGCTACGAGGTGATCTACGTGCCTTGCCACCGCAGCCACATCGACTATCTGCTGCTGTCCTACCTGCTGTTCAAGAACGGCCTGACCCCGCCGCACATCGCCGCCGGCATCAACCTCAACATGCCGGTGATCGGCAGCCTGCTGCGCCGTGGCGGTGCGTTTTTCATGCGCCGCACCTTCAAGGGCAACCCTTTGTACACCTCGGTGTTCAACGAATACCTGCACACACTGTTTACCAAGGGTTTCCCGGTGGAATACTTCGTCGAAGGCGGCCGCTCGCGCACCGGGCGCATGCTGCAACCAAAAACCGGCATGCTGGCGATCACCTTGCGCAGCTTCCTGCGTTCCTCGCGCATGCCCATCGTGTTCGTGCCGGTGTATATCGGCTATGAGCGCGTGCTCGAAGGCCGCACTTACCTGGGCGAACTGCGTGGCGCGAGCAAGAAGAAAGAGTCGATCTTCGATATTTTCAAAGTGGTCGGCGCGCTCAAGCAGCGCTTCGGCCAAGTGGCGGTCAACTTCGGTGAGCCGATCAAGCTGGCGGAGTTCCTCGACGCCGAGCAACCGGACTGGCGCGCCCAGGAACTGGGGCCGAACTACAAACCGGCCTGGCTCAACGAAACCACCAATCGCCTCGGCGAACAGGTGGCGCGCCACTTGAACGAAGCCGCTGCGGTGAACCCGGTGAACCTGGTGGCGCTGGCCCTGCTGTCCACCACCCGCCTGGCCCTGGATGAACAGGCCATGGCCCGCCAGCTGGACCTGTACCTGGCGCTGTTGCGTCGTGTGCCCTACTCGCCCCATACCACTTTGCCGGAGGGCGATGGCCTGGCGCTGATCAAGCACGTCAAGGACATGAACCTGTTGTCCGAACAGAGCGACGCCCTGGGCAAAATCGTTTATCTGGATGAGCAGAATGCCGTCCTGATGACCTACTACCGCAACAATGTGCTGCACATCTTCGCCCTGCCAGCGTTGCTGGCGAGCTTCTTCCAGAGCAGTTCGCGCATGACCCGCGAACAGATCCTGCGCTACACCCACGCGCTCTACCCGTACCTGCAATCGGAGCTGTTTATCCGTTGGTCGCTGGAGGATCTGGACAGCGTGGTCGACCAGTGGCTGGTCGCGTTTGTCGAACAAGGCCTGCTGCGTTTCGAAAACGCCGTATACCTGCGCCCGGCGCCGAGTTCGCGGCACTTTGTGCTGCTGACGCTGCTGTCCAAGAGCATCGCCCAGACCCTGCAACGTTTCTACATGGCGATCTCGTTACTGCTCAACAGCGGCCAGAACAGCATCAGCGCCGAAGAGCTGGAAGACCTGTGCACGATCATGGCCCAGCGCCTGTCGATCCTGCACGGCCTCAATGCCCCGGAATTCTTCGACAAGAGCCTTTTCCGACATTTTATCCAGACGTTGCTGGAGCAAGATGTGCTGCGCCGCGATGAAGCCGGCAAGCTGGGCTATCACGACCTGCTCGGCGAACTGGCCGAAGGCGCCGCCAAACGCGTACTGCCGGCGGATATTCGCCTGTCGATCCGCCAGGTTGCCTTGCACCGCGTGGACGGCGCAGCCGAGGCTGCGGCCGAACCGGTTGCCGTCAACCCTGAAGCACAGCGCTAGACTGAATGAGGCGCCGGGCGGATTCCGGCGCCGTTGAAAAGGAGCCGCACCTTGAAAAAACTCATCCTCCTGGGCCTGACCGCCCTGCTCGGAGCCTGCCACTCGATGACCCCAACCCCGAAGGCCAGCCTCGACGGCGAAGTG
The DNA here is from genome assembly GCF_021609665.1 of Pseudomonas sp. PA-1-3F. Taxonomy (NCBI): domain Bacteria; kingdom Pseudomonadati; phylum Pseudomonadota; class Gammaproteobacteria; order Pseudomonadales; family Pseudomonadaceae; genus Pseudomonas; species Pseudomonas sp. PA-1-3F. The sequence goes on from NZ_WJZD01000019.1 coordinate 58,962, forward strand.
TTCTACCTGCAACGCATCGCCCTGCCGCCAGCCGCCACCTTGAGTGTCAGCCTGCAGGACGTGTCCCTGATGGACGCCCCGGCCGTGACCCTCGCCGAACAGAAAGGCCCGGTCAAAGGCCAGGTGCCGCTGCCGTTTCACCTGAGCTATGACCCGGCCCAGGTTAAGCCAGGCCACACATACTCGGTCAGCGCTCGCATCGAGCTGGACGGCAAGCTACTGTTTATCACCACCGAGCGGCACACCGTGCAGCTCAACGGCCAGGACCCACAACCGCTGCGCCTGCGCGTGGATGCGGCTGCACACTGATCATTCCCACTTCATAAGGAAGCGCCCATGCTCCGCAAATCTCTTCGCCTCACCGCCCTGTGTGCTGGCTTGCTATTCGGCGCCAACGCCATGGCCCTGGATCTCGGCAGCCTGTCCCAGGGTGACGCCAGCGGCGGCCTCAAGGATGCCTTGACCCAAGGTGCACAGATTGCTGTGAAACAGCTCGGGACGCCCGGTGGTTTCAGCAACAACCCGGACGTGAAGATCGGCCTGCCGGGCAAACTCGGCAAAGTCGCCGACAAGTTGAAAATGTTCGGCATGGGTGACCAGGTCACGCAGCTGGAAACCAGCATGAACAAGGCAGCGGAAACCGCCGTGACTCAGGCCCAGCCGATCCTGGTCAACGCTGTGAAGAACATGAGCGTGACCGACGCCAAGGGCATTCTCAGCGGTGGCCAGGACTCCGCCACCCAGTACCTGAACAAAAGCAGCCGTGAAGAGATTCGCGCCAAGTTCCTGCCTATCGTCAAGGCCGCCACCGACAAAGTCGGCGTGGCCCAGCAGTACAACGCCCTCGCCGGCAAGGCCGCGGCCTTTGGCGCGGTGGACGCCAAGAGCGCCAACGTTGAGAACTACGTGACCGAGCAGGCCCTGGATGGTTTGTTCAAGATGATTGCGCAGCAGGAAGAAACGATTCGCAAGAATCCAGCGGCTGCGGCTACCAGCTTGGCCAAGAAGGTGTTTGGCGCGCTGTAAAACCTGCCGATCTGCCCTGCCCCCCCCACAAGCGCCTCGTATTCTCGAGGCGTTTGCGCAAAAAAGAGCCTCAAAGTCAGTAATTTATGGCCGCCTTCATGACAATCGTCAGCTCAACGGTTTTTATGTAGCAACACTTCGGAGGGGGCTCGGGATTGCACTCTTCAGGAGGTTTGGGTTTGCATTCCTCAGGAGGCTTGGGTCTGCATTCCTCAGGAGGCTTGGGTCTGAAACTCTCAAGGGGCTTGGGTTTGCAATACCCAGGGCGCTTGGGCTTACAACGTTCCGGAGGGCTGGGTTTACACTTTTCAGGAGGTTTTGGCCTGCTGGGCGGACGCAGAAAAGCCTTCAAACTAGCTATACACATGGCGAACTCCTTAAATTCATTCCAATCACTACTGTTTCTGCCGACGAGCAAGAGCAGTAGGTACCTGCCAACCAGGTAACATTGAGTGGCAATCAATAAGGAAAGGTTCCTAGGCCCGTGTAGTGAGCTTCCTATCTCTCACATAGGAAAATTGCTCATTCTGCCGCATGCCCACGGTGACGGGGCGCGTACTCTCTACGCCCCGACAACCGAGATGACAGCCTGATTATCCAGCGTCCTTTTTGACGCGAAACCACGCGGCATAAAGCGCCGGGAGAAAGAGCAAGGTCAATGCCGTAGCCACGATCAACCCTCCCATGATCGCCACGGCCATCGGCCCGAAGAACACACTGCGCGACAGCGGAATCATCGCCAGCACCGCCGCCAGTGCCGTCAGAACAATCGGGCGAAAGCGTCGGACCGTAGCTTCGATAATCGCCTGCCAAGGTGCCAGGCCGGCCTTGATGTCTTGCTCGATCTGGTCCACCAAAATCACCGAGTTACGCATGATCATTCCTGACAGCGCGATGGTGCCAAGCATGGCGACGAAGCCGAAGGGTTGGTGGAATACTAGCAGGAACAGGGTCACGCCGATCAGCCCCAACGGTGCGGTGAGAAAGACCATCGCCGTGCGCGAAAAGCTGCGCAGTTGCAGCATCAGCAAGGTCAGCACCACCACGATAAACAGCGGCACGCCGGCCTTCACCGAGTTTTGCCCACGCGCTGAATCTTCAACCGTGCCGCCCACTTCCAGCAGGTAGCCATCCGGCAGTTCGGCACGTACATCGGCGAGCGTCGGCAAGATCTGCTGCACGAGGGTCGCCGGCTGTTCCTTGCCATAGATATCGGCCCGCACAGTCACCGTGGGCAAGCGGTTGCGATGCCAGATGATGCCTTCTTCGAAGCCATATTCAAGGGTGGCAATTTGCGACAGCGCCACGCTTTTACCATTGTCGGTGGGCACAGCAAGGCTCGGCAGGCGCGACAGTTCGCTACGCTCATGCACCGTGCCGCGCAGGAGGATCTCGATCAATTCGTTGTCCTCACGGTATTGGCTGACGCTGGAGCCGGTCAGGGAACTCTGCAGGAATTTCGCCAGGTTGGCAGTGCTCACGCCGAGGGCGCGGGCACGGTCCTGGTCGATATTCAGGTACACGATTTTGCTTGGCTCTTCCCAGTCCAAGTGCACATTGACCACATGGGTATTTTCGCGAACCTTCGCCGCCACTTTGCGCGCCAGCGCGCGCACCTCTTCGATGTGCTCGCCGGTCACGCGAAACTGCACCGGGTAGCCTACGGGTGGGCCGTTCTCCAGCCGTGTGACACGCGAACGCAGGTCGGGAAATTGCTCGTTGAGGGTTTCGATCAGCCAGGTGCGCAGGCTTTCTCGCTCCTCGATGGTGTTAGCCAACACCACAAACTGGGCGAAGCTGGCAGCGGGCAATTGCTGGTCCAGTGGCAGGTAAAACCGCGGCGAACCGGTGCCCGCGTAGGCGACATAGTTGTTGATGCCGGCATGCTCCTTGAGCAACGCCTCCAGGCGTTTGACCTGTTCGGCGGTGTTGCTGAGCGAAGCGCCCTCGGCCAGTTTCAGGTCGACCATCAACTCCAGGCGACCGGAAGCCGGGAAGAACTGTTGCGGCACGAAGCGGAACAGTGCAACCGAGCCGATAAACAGCAGCAAGGTCAGCACGATCACGGTTTTACGCCGTTGCACGCACCACTCCACCAGACGTCTTACACGCTGATAGAAGGGTGTGCCGTAAGGGTCCGGGCCGTCGGTACCGTGTTTGGCGGCGTGAATCTTCGCCAGGTCGGGCAGGAGTTTTTCCCCCAGGTACGGCACAAACACCACGGCTGCCACCCAGGAGGCCAGCAGTGCGATGGTCACCACCTGGAAGATCGAGCGGGTGTATTCCCCGGTGCTCGATTGCGCGGTGGCAATTGGCAAGAAGCCCGCCGCCGTGATCAGGGTGCCGGTGAGCATAGGGAACGCGGTACTGGTCCAGGCGAAACTTGCAGCCTTGAGCCGGTCGTAGCCCTGCTCCATTTTGATCGCCATCATTTCCACGGCGATGATCGCGTCATCTACCAACAAGCCCAGTGCCAGGACCAAGGCGCCAAGGGAAATCTTGTGCAGGCCGATGCCCAGGTAATACATGCTGGCAAAGGTCATCGCCAGTACCAGCGGAATCGTCAGGGCAACGACCATGCCGGTGCGCACACCGAGGGAGAAAAAGCTCACCAGCAAAACAATCGCCAACGCTTCAGCCAGTACCTGGACAAACTCGCCGACGCTGGTCTTTACCGCTGCTGGTTGGTCCGACACTTTGCGCAGCTCCATCCCTGCCGGAAGGTTCTTTTGCAGGCGTGCGAATTGCGCTTCAAGGGCCTTGCCCAATACGAGGATGTCGCCACCGTCGCGCATGGCCACGGCCAAGCCGATGGCATCTGCGCCCATGTAGCGCATGCGCGGTGCCGGTGGGTCGTTGAAACCTCGATGGATGTCAGCCACGTCACCGATGCGGAAAGTGCGATCCCCCACGCGTATCGGAAAGTTGCGGATCTCTTCCACCGTCTTGAAGTTGCCAGAAACGCGCAATTGCACGCGCTCGGTAGGGGTTTCAAAGAAGCCGGCGGTGGACACCGCATTTTGTTCCTGCAACGCCTGCTGTACCGCAGCCAAAGGCAAGCCGAGGGTAGCGAGCTTGAGGTTGGACAGCTCGATCCAGATCTTCTCGTCCTGCAAGCCGAGCAACTCGACCTTGCCCACATCCGGGACGCGTTGCAGCTGGATCTGGATACGGTCGGCGTAGTCCTTGAGCACGGCATAGTCGAATCCGTCGCCGGTCAGGGCGTAGATATTGCCGAACGTGGTGCCGAACTCATCGTTGAAAAACGGCCCCTGAATATCCGGCGGCAAGGTGTGGCGGATGTCGCTGATTTTCTTGCGCACCTGATACCACAGCTCGGGAATCTGCGCCGAACGCATCGAATCACGGGCAATAAAGGTGACCTGGGATTCACCGGGGCGGGAGAACGACACGATGCGTTCGTACTCACCGGTCTCCATGAGTTTTTTCTCGATTCGCTCGGTGACCTGGCGCGATACCTCCTGGGCCGTGGCCCCGGGCCAGTTGGTCTTGATCACCATGGCCTTGAAGGTAAAGGGCGGGTCTTCGCTTTGCCCCAGCTTGGTGTAGGACAAGGTGCCAACCACGGCCAGCAGGATCATCAGGAACAGTACGATCTGGCGATTACGCAACGCCCATTCGGAAAGATTGAAACCCATGGGGACTACTCCTTGGCCGCCAGATTAACCACACGGTTGGAGCGATCCACCGGGCGCACTAATTGGCCCTCATGGAGTACATGCACGCCTGCGGCAACCACCCAATCGGTGGCGGCCAATCCTTCCAGTATCGGTACGGTGTTCTCGCCAAAGGCACCAATGCGCACGGGAGTGCGTTCAAGGGTATTGTCCGGTTGTACGCGCCAGACGTAGGACGCGCCGTTTTCGGCACTCAGGGCAGACAAGGGTACCGACAGCGCAATGACACCGTCGGCCTGGATGAAAACCCGCGCACTTTGACCCAGTTCGGCGGGCACTTTGCCGCCGGTGAAGGCCACACGCGCGGCGAAAGTGCGGGATTTGGGGTCGGCTGCGGGAGACAGCTCACGAATGCGCCCGGCAAAACGTTGCTCTGGCTGGCTCCATAACTCCACCGACACTGGCTGGCCGACCTTGAAGCGGCCAAAGCCCTGTTCAGGCAGGCTGATCAACACTTCACGCTCGCCATCGGTGGCCAGGGTGAACACGGTCTGGCCAGCGGAAACCACTTGCCCCACTTCGACGGCACGCTTGGCGACCACCCCGTCCTGAGGCGCACGCAGCACGGCGTAGCCGGCCTGGTTGCTCGACACATCGAACTCGGCCTTGATCTGCTTGAGGCGCGCTTCACCGGCTCGGTAGAGGTTTTCGGAATTATCGTACTGCGACCGACTGACCATCTGCCGGTCCATCAAGGTCTTGTAGCGATCTCGCTCCGCACGCACCAGGCTGAGATTGGCCTCTGCAGCGGCTACTTGAGCGCGGGTCGCTTCCAGTTGCAGGCGCACGTCCTGGGGGTCGAGTTCGGCCAGCGGCTGGTTGACCTTGACCCGCTCGCCCTCCTCCACCAGGCGCTTGCTGACTTTACCGCCGATGCGAAAGGCCAGGTCCGGCTCATAACGGGCACGCACCTCACCGGGGTAGCTGTCCATCGCCTGTGCCGAAGGCTGCGGTTGCACCACCATGGCCGGACGTACGGTGGTCTGGGCCGCTTCTTCATGGCCGCACGCGGCCAACAGGAAGACCAGGCTGACAGGCAAAGCAAGGGGCAGGAAAGCGCTGCGCATGCTGAAGGACCTTTCGCAAATAGAGCTTGGAATAATTATACTGGCCGGTATGTTATTAATACCAAACTCACCAGTCCAGTATTAAAGGTGAAAATGTCCGACAATCCTCTGAACACCGCAAGCCCCGGGCGTCCCAAGGACATGGCAAAACGCCAGGCAATCCTCGAATCGGCGAAGTCGCTGTTCCTGGACAAGGGTTATGCGAACACCAGCATGGACGCCGTTGCCCTGGCGGCCGGCGTATCGAAGCTCACGGTCTACAGTCACTTCACCGACAAGGAGACGCTGTTCACCGCTGCGGTGGTGGCCAAATGTGAAGAGCAGTTGCCGGTGATGTACTTCGAGCTTCCCGAAGGCATGCCCGTCGAGACGGTGTTGCTCAACATCGCACGCGGCTTTCATCGGCTGATCAACAGCGAGGAGTCGGTAAACCTGCATCGCCTGATGATGACCACCGGCAATCAGGACGTGAAACTCTCCCAGATCTTCTTCAACGCCGGCCCCATGCGCATGCTGCAAGGCATGGAGCGCCTGCTCGGCAAGATTCACCAGGGCGGCGCCCTGAGCATCGACACACCGTTCAAAGCCGCGGAGCACTTCTTTTGCCTGCTCAAGGGCACGGCGAACTTCCGCTTGTTGTATGGCTGCGGCGGACAATTGAGTGCGCAAGAAGCCGAAGAGCATGTGCAGGACGTGGTGAAGTTGTTTATGCGGGCCTATCGCAGCACGGGGCTCGACAGCACTGCATAGGCGGTAGCAACCGACGGTAACCACGATGCGAAGCGAGTCGCTCTTGATCTGCTTTTGATTTTGATCTTAAGCGCCCCGTCAAACCACGCTGGCCGGAATTCGACAGGGATTTGGGGGGTAAACCGGCAGGGATGCCGGTTTAGCCGCCCCGCGCCATGGATGGCGCGTGGCGGCGGCCCCCCAAATCACTGGCGGATTACGGGCACACCGAGCCTAAGCGAGGTGCCGAGTGGTGGGGCAAGAGCGTTTTGCTTACTTTGGCCTGGGCCGGCATCCCGGCTTTTGCAAAGTGAGCCGCCGTCAGGGCGGAACCCTAAGCGGCCGTTACCGCAGCAATGGATATGTACTCGGTATAACTGCGTCGACTGTCAGGCCGCCATCGCAGGCAAGCCAGCTCCCACATTTAGATCGCAGGGCGTCAGGTAGATAGGTGTCGGCTTTCAGGCCGTCATCGCAGGCAAGCCAGCTTGTATGGTTAGATTTGTAGGGGTGGTGGGATTAAAAGCCAGTATCTGACTCTAGCCAGTACAGACCGTGGGAGACTTCGCCCCCCCTTCACCAAAGCTCCGATAAGTGTAGCGGCTCGCGTTTGAAAACACGCGGGCTCGCATTCAGCGGCATTTCTGGCTCACATTAACTGCAACCAGCCAAAGGCTCCGGCTCACATTAATTGCAAATGGGCTTGCATTCGACGCCGTAGACTCGCGTTCCATTGTGACAGGCTCACATTATCTGCAAATGACCGGCAGTGGTTGCGGTCACAGAGGTGTGCTCCTCCCACCGTCAAGCTCAGAGCCGTATCGTAAGGAATAGTGACCACTACCGTTTGTCGGTCGCGATATGCATAAGTGCATTTTTTGTTGCACCTCGACACTGGATACCCATACAGCATTAATGCGATATGGTGAAAAGTGGAGAAGACGGGGATTCTCGTTCGTTGAGCTTCTCAAAAACTGACAACCCAAGAGGCGAAGCCGTTCATCAGAGAGTAGTAAGGCAACGAGAGAACCATCCGTCCATCCTACTGAGATGTACAAAGCTCTTATGCTGTACCTAGCGAAAAGGAGAATTCACTATGGCTAATGGCGATACGATTCATCTGCCAGAAATTGAAATCAATGCTATTAATAAATATGAACCTCAGACATTCGGAGGGGGTGGTGGTGACAGTGATTTTTCACATAGTCACACCGGACAGCTCATTAACGTTGCAACGCGTACTTATGTGCTTAACACATACCCTCCCATCATTTCCCAGAATGTTAAGGACCAGGAAGCAAGCTTTGCAGCGAATCTTCAGTCGATGCCTGAATCTATTGCACAAAGCATTACTGCAATAGAACAAAATGAAGGCAGTCCCGCGAGCGAAGTCGAGAAAATCGAACAGCATATTCGTTCGGTAGATACGCTAATTGCTCAAAAAGCACAGGCTGCTGCTGCTCAAAAAGTGATTGCTGATAAGTACTACTATGGAGACTTCTTTTATTATCCGACGATGCAGTTTATTAAAGATGCAATCAGCGGAAGCAAGACAAATTACCCTCCGGATAAAAATTATAAAGAATGGTACGCCTCACTTGAGGCTTCGTATGCTGCAAAATATAGCAACCGCGAGATCGACTATTTGAATGCCCTGAAGCAGAACCTTCAGGCACAGGCTAATCAAGCACGTGCAGACGCCGAGGCTAAACGTATTGCCGATGAGGCGGCAGCTGCGGAAGCCGCAAGGGTTGCCAAACGCGTGGCTGATGAGGCAGCCGCTGCTGAAGCGGCGCGAGTCGCGGCAGAGGCAGAAGCTAAGCGTATCGCTGATGAGGCCGCTGCAGCAGAAGCTGCCAGGTTAGCCGCCGAAGCTGAAGCCAAGCGCATTGCTGATGAAGCGGCCGCTGCAGAGGCAGCAAGAATTGCTGCTGAAGCTGCAGCACTTAAAGCCGCTAATACGTATAGGCTGCCCGCTGACGGTGCGAGTCAGTTAAGTACTGCGGCTGGCTCTATCGCCATTACTGCCGGTTCAGGTCTTACGCTGGATGCGGCTATTCAGGCTGCAAAGGTAGCCTTAGGCACTGTTGTAAGTGCTGCCACGGCAGTGGGCATTGGCGCGCTGGTCTATTCACCATCACTGGATAATGGTGAGCTACCTTCGACCATGCTTAACACGCCGGCCAAGGATTTAGCGCCTAATCTTCCCGAAAATCTTGCCGAGATCGCCGCGGCGGGAGGAACTGTGGATGTGCCCTACCGAATTTATGGCGATCAGTCCAAATACTCGGTAGTGGCCACCCAGCCCACTGGAGGGTTAGCACCTACCGTCCCGGTAAGAGCGCTAGTGCTTGATCCTGTGGCCAATGCCTATACGTTCACTACAACTGACTCACCACCGATCACCCTGACGTTCCCAATCGCAGTACTAGGTAATAGCTCGACGGCGACGCCTGCGCAGCCTGTCGAAACCCCGGTGTATACCGGGATTACACTGACACCGATTGAGGTCAAAGCTGAGCCGTTTCCGGTAGTCGGCCAGTTGGATATTCGGGACGCTATTTACGTTTACCCCGCAGATTCGGGTTTACCGCCGATTTATGCGGTATTTAGTAGTCCGTACGAAGGGGCTACCACCAAAGGTGAGCACAGCGGTCGGATGTACAATCCTGATAAGGCGGGCGGACCCATTCAGAGTCTAGACTGGACAACCGCAGCGGTGACTCAGGAAGGTATTGACCTCGTTAAGCTGCATACGAGCAGATTCGACCCATCGGACGCAAATGTTGTGATGATTGACCGTCTGGAAAAAATCCTAACTGGCGAATTGGCCATTACCGATGTCGATAAGCGATTTTACACCCATGAGATTCGTGAGCTAGAGCGGTATAGGGCTCTAGGTATAGCGGATGGAGTGAAACCGAACGACGATGGCGCCACTTGGAATAATACTCATGCCGCGACTTTAGAGGATTTCAAGCTTAAAGATGCTGACGAATTAATCTATACGCCAGAAGCTATAGTCGCAGAAAACAAACAAATATACGGAGAATAACATGAGCAACATCAATGATATCGTAAACTCTGAATCCCCAAGAGATGTCGTTCTTTTTATAGTAAGAAATAAGTCAATTTCATATCCAATGCTGGATCGACTATATAACAGGAATGGCTGGGTAAATATTGGTAATAATCTTGAACTATTAAAGCTTGTTCATAACATGAGACTGGAAGGGCTGATTGATAATTCTGATGGGGGAATTAAAAAAGGTCCTAATTGGAAAGAGCCAGCCTTTATGGCTGAGAATAAGTATACGCTTGAGTGATATGTAGGTCTGCAAAAGAAAGCCCAGCTCAAGCTGGGCTTTCTTTGTAAGCGTACGGGCAAGCCGTCTTGCACGACTAAGCCGGACGCCACCTATGCGGCAGCAACTCTGCAATCTCACTTGCCCGCTGCGTAGGCAGGCGCGTCAGCACATCCTTCAGGTAGGCATAGGGATCGTGCCCATTGTTCCGGGCCGACTGAATCAAACTCATGATCGCAGCGGCGCGTTTGCCGCTGCGTAGCGACCCAGCAAAGAGCCAGTTCTTGCGCCCCAGCGCCCAAGGCCGTATCTGGTTCTCACACCAATTATTATCAATAGGCACGGCCCCGTCATCGAGGTAGCGCGACAGCGCCGTCCAGCGTTTCAAGCTGTAATCCAAGGCTTTGCCAATGGCCGAACCGTTATGCACGATGTCGCGCTGGGCAACCATCCAGGCATGCAACGCATCCATCACGGGTACCGCCTTTTCCTGCCGTATTCGGCGGCGTATGTCCGGTTCTAGATCCTCGATTTCCCCCTCGATCTCGTACAGCGCCTGCATGTAACGCAAGGCTTGCTCAGCCAGCGCGCTCTTGTGAGTCGCATGCAGTTCGAAGAACTTGCGCCGGGCATGAGCCATGCAGCCGATTTCAGTCACGCCGAGTTCGAAGCTGGCCTTGTAATCGCCGAAATCATCGCAGACCAGCTTGCCCTTCCAGTCTTGTAGGAAGTTACGCGCATGCTCGCCGGCCCGGCTGAGGCTGAAGTCGTAAACTACAGCCGAGGTTTCGCAAAACGGGCTGGTCCTTCGGCGGTTGCGTCAGGAAGGTGTGTTCGCTTCGCCGACGTGCCGCACTGGTGAAGATGCGTGTTGCTCTGAACCAGAGCTGGGCAGGTGAGCCGTTGCTCAAAGCCTCGTCCAAGAGCATTTCAGCTTGTCTTGATAGACATGAAGCGCTCATTGAAAAACGGATATTAGCTGCTGGCACTGAAGCGGGTGTCTTGCATCAAGTCAGGCGCTGCCAAGCCGTAGAGGGCATTGGTTTTCTTACGGCAGTTGCCCTGACCATGGCATTTCAACGAGGAGCGTTTGAAAGTGCTGACGCTTACATCGCATTTCTGGGAATGGACTTGAGGGTGTCCGACTCAGGGCAAATGAACGGACGTCGTTCGTTAAGCAAAAAAGGAGACTCAGAGATCCGCAGGTTGCTGCATAACGCGGCGTCAGCCGGTATTAGGTCAGAAGCCTGGAAGCCTTTATACGAGGGCTATCTGACCAGGGGCCTGAAAACAACTCAAGCCCTGGTCATCATCGCCCGCAAGTTAGCGCGTATCGCCTTTTCGCTCATGAAAAACCAGAGCGAGTACCAATCAAAAGCGGGTTTAGGGGCTTCCCCCCAACCATAGAATCTCCCACATTGGGATTGCGGCGCGCCAGAGAGATAGGCATCGGCTGTCAGGCCGTCTTCGCAGGCAAGCCAGCTCCCACAGTTGGATCTCGCCGCACCTGGGAGATAAGTGCTGCTGTTTGCAGCTTACGGCTTGAGCGCTTTCTTGGGATAAATGTCGTAGCGGCTGGACTTGCCATCCAGCGCATGGCTTGGCTTCGGCCCCTCAATACAGGGTGCCTTGCGCGGCCGCTTGACCACCACCCGATGGCTGGCCAAAGCCAGAGCGGCCGCAAGCAACGCCGGTGCATCCGGGTCATCGCCCACCAACGGCCGGAACAGGCGCATTTCCTTCTTCACCAGGGCAGTTTTCTCACGGTGCGGAAACATTGGGTCCAGGTAGATCACCTGAGGCGGCTCGCCCTGCCAATTGAGCATCACGTCGATGGAGTTGCCCTTGAGCAGCTTCATGCGCGCCACAATCGGCGCCACGTCAAAATCTTCGGCAGCGCGTGCCAGGCCATCTTCGAGCAAGGCGCCGATCAACGGCTGGCGCTCGATCAGGCTCATCTCACACCCGAGGCTGGCCAGCACGAACGCGTCCTTGCCCAAGCCAGCCGTGGCATCCAGCACTCGCGGGCGCACGCCCTGGGCGATGCCCACCGCCTTGGCGATCATCTGCCCGCTGCCACCACCATACAATCGCCGATGCGCCGCGCCGCCTTCGACAAAGTCGACCCGCACCGGCCCTGGCGCATCAGGCCCAAGCTGTTGCAACTGCAAGCCGTGCTCCCCCACTTGCAGGGAAAAATCCGCATCGGCCACCTGCAGAGGCAACCCCAGCAGCGAAGCCCACTGTTCAGCGCGGGCCTGGAAGCTGTCAGCCAAGGCTTGGACCTGGATGCGGCTGGCCGCTGGTTGTTCGTTCATCAATCGCCACGCTCAAAAATATTAAGGATCGGCAAACAACGGCCGATAAAAATCACAGTCAGGTATTTTGCCAGAGCTGAGCGTCGACCGAGAAAAATGTCAGACATTCTTCCCCTTTCCATCGGTGTACTGCCGACCCACAACCATTACGGCCTGCGCAATACCCAAGCGCTGGCCGGGGTGAGTCATGTGTGGCAGGACTTCTTTGCCCGCGCGTTGGCCGAGCAGCTCGGTGAAACGCCGGACGCGCTCGCCGCCAAGGCGCCCGCCCCGGCAGACCCGGCAGTTGAACCCCGCGAAGGTGCCGACCTGCTGGCGCAGATCCTCACCCAGCGTGAGTGCGATGTGAAAGACACCGAGATCGCCCCGCCTGAGCCGCTCTTCCTGCCGATTGCCGAGTTCGAAACCGAGCTGCTGCCACCGGCCGCGACGCCGTTCCCGGAAGAAGAAGTCATCGCCCAGCAACGCCAGCAAGCGTTTGAGAGCGAGTGGGTGCGCCCCATCGTGCTGAACGCCGGCCAACCGCTACCCGAGCCAGGCCCGGCGCCACAACCACGCCCACTGCACCTGCCGATTGCCGAATTCGAGCTGGACCTGCTGCCACCGGCCGCCACGCCGTACCCTGAAGAAGATTTGCTGGCGCAGCAAAAGGCCCTGGATTTCGATTACTACTGGGCACGCCCGCTGGTGACCCACAACCTGCGCCTGGCCGCCTGAACCCTAGCGACACACCCACCAACGCCCCATGTCCAGATGGAAATGGTTGCGATGAGCCGCGTTGTAGTCCGGGCTCAACACCACGTTGAAATCATCACAGGCGCCATCGCGTACCAAACGCAGGAAACGCGCACTGTCGCTCTGCCCCGGCCAATCCTTGAGCACGCTGATGCTGCGCCCATCCGCCAGGCGAAAACCGGCGATATCCAGCGCATTGGCCGAGGCATGCTGGCTGAGTCGACCGTCGGCGCGGTTGTAGATATTACGGCAGGCAAAACTGCCCAAATGCTCGACGCGGCTCACCGCCTGGCCAAACACGGCCTGGGCCGCCGGTTGCAGGCTATGGCGCTCGAACAAGGCGAACGCCACCGCCAGCGGGCAACTGGCGAGAAAGCTGCTGCTCAAGGCCACGTCAGCGCCCTGCACACGCAGAATATTGCGCAAGGGGCACGCCGTATCAGCCGGTGTATCGGCCTGGCGGCTCACGCGCAGACCAGAGGTGTTCAACACCTGGTCACACAGCGCCGGATCGTCCTGCAAACGACTGAGCTTGTAGCGCGTCAACAGGTTGGGGCTGGCCCGCACATCCAAGGGCGCCCAGGGGTTCCACTCGGCCGGCATCGGCACCCAACCCCGCCAGACGGCCAACGCAAATGCGCCCACCAGCACCAGCAACACACTCAATGTCTTGACCACACCCACGGCTCGACCCTCAAAGTAGCCCGAGCTGCTCCGCCACGGGTTCTCGATGCAAGGCAGGCAGCGGCGGTAGCCCTGGCAGACGCACCATCAGCTTGGCGTGGAAGCGCAGCGCCAGTTGCGCCGCGAGACGATTGTCCGAGGTGTGCAGGAACATATAGGGCGTGCGGCCCTCTTCGATCCAACTGGCGATCTTTTCCACCCATGGAATCAGGAACGGGTCATTGGCCTCAAGGTCCGGATGCCCGATGAAGCGCACCTGGGGAAACTGCGTGAGCGCCGCTGGGCGCGGTGGCACCCGGGGCTTTTTGGACTGGGCATGCAGCACCGCTTCCGAGGTAGAGGTACAACTGAACAGGGCACGTGGATCGAGGCAGATGCGCTCGACACCGCGATCGCGCAACAGGCGGTTGAGCATGCGCTCAGCATCACCCCTGGCGAAGAACTGTTCATGACGCACCTCCACGGCCAGCGGCCGATCAATGCCATCGAGAAATCCAGCCAGCTCCGCCAGGCGTGGCGGCGTAAAGCTCTTCGAGAGCTGCAGCCACAGCGGTGAAACGCGCTCACCCAAAGGGCTCATCAAGCCGACAAAACTTTCTGCCGCCGGCAGCTGTTCACGCAAATCGCCAGCATGGCTGATATCGCCGGGAAATTTGGCGGTGAAGCGAAAATCATCAGGCATGATTTCGGCCCAGCGCTGCACAGTGGCGGCCGAGGGGCGAGCATAAAAAGTGGTATTGCCCTCAACGGCGTTGAAGACCTGGGAATAGAGCCCGAGGTAATCGCTGGAACGTGCCTCAACGGGATACAGGTACTCGCGCCAGGCGTTTTCACTCCAGGACGGGCAGCCGATGTAATAAGGCAAACGCATCAGATATGGATATCGAGACCCAGCACTTCCATATCCCATTCGACAAAGCCGGCAGTGGTCAGGTAGCTGGCCAAGGCGGTGGCAACGCTTTTGCTCATGGAACGGGGAAAGACCATGTCTTGCTGACGGGCAGGAACGCCGCTGATGCGTGCGCTCGAGGCGCCTTGGGCTTTGGAAGGCGTATCGGCGTGTACTTCAATGAAGTCCGGTGAATCCTCGACGGACTCGTCTACCGTCACGCTCGCCTTGCGCGGCTTACGCTTGAGGGGGTACGACTGTGAGGAAAAACCGTCTATACGCATACATGCAGACTCGGTATCAATGATGGCAATTTAGCGGCACTTTCCATGGCGCGCAAATGCTCTGGTGATAACTAGAACACATAATTTGTAAAAGGTTTAAAAACCCAGGCAAATTCTGACGATTGGCGAAATTTGCCGCGTAACACCCACATTTCTGGCGTCAAATAATCCCGCGTTCGGCCTTGGTCTGCGCGACTTTATCGCGCAGGTACACCGGTGCTGCCTGGTCCGCCGCAATCGCCTCGCCGCGCTCGAATGCGAAACGTGCCAACGCCAGCAGGTCTTCGGCGTGTGGCAACATCGCTGCGTCCTGCTCGGCACACGTCACGTTGATGCGTTCGCCATAACCCCAGCCCGTGCCGGCACCGAACCAATCACCGTTGGCGTCAGCGGGCAACTGCGCCGCTTCGGGGGCCAGCACCGCTTCCGCACCGACCAGGCGCATTTCGCCTGCGGTCTCACGGTAGCAACCCCAGTAAACCTCATCCATGCGCGCATCAATTGCCGCTGCCACTTGCGACGCCCCGTGCTCACGCAACGCGCGCTGGGCCAGTACCGCCAGGTTGGACACCGGCAGCACCGGGCGCTCCAGCGCAAAGGCCAGGCCCTGCACCACGCCGATGGCGATGCGCACGCCAGTGAACGCACCTGGGCCACGGCCAAACGCGATGGCATCCACGGCAGCCAGGGTGGTACCGGCGTCTTCAAGCAGTTGCTTGATCATCGGCAACAATTTCTGCGCGTGCAGGCGCGGGATCACCTCGTAGTGGCTCGTGACCTTGCCATCGTGCAGCAAGGCAACGGAGCAAGCTTCAGTCGCGGTGTCCAGGGCCAGCAGGGTACTCATCGGTGTGGGTGTCCAAGTCGGAAAAAAGTGCGCCAGTATAAACAACAACGACCCGCAAGCGGGCCGTTGTCTGTGCCGCTGATCAAGGGATCAGCTCAGTGCTTGCAGCACCTTGGCGGTGATGGCCTCTACCGAGCCCACACCAGGGATGTGGCTGTATTTCGGCTTGCCCTGGGCTGCGGACAGCTTCTGGTAGAAGTCCACCAGGGGCTTGGTCTGGGAATGGTAGACCGACAGGCGATGACGCACGGTTTCTTCGGTGTCGTCTTTACGCTGCACCAGGTCTTCGCCGGTGACATCGTCCTTGCCTTCCACTTTCGGCGGGTTGTAGACGATGTGGTACACGCGGCCCGAGCCTTCGTGAACACGACGGCCAGCGATACGCTGGACGATCTCTTCGTCTTCAACCGCGATTTCGACCACGGCGTCCAACTCCACGCCCGCCTTCACCAAGGCTTCAGCCTGGGGAATGGTGCGTGGGAAGCCGTCGAACAGGAAACCGTTCTTGCAGTCTTCCTGGCTGATGCGTTCCTTGACCAGGTTGATGATCAGGTCATCGGAGACCAGGCCGCCGCTGTCCATCACGCTCTTGGCGATCAGGCCCAGTTCGGTGCCAGCCTTGACGGCCGCACGCAGCATGTCGCCGGTGGAGATTTGTGGAATGCCGAATTTTTCAGTGATGAACTTTGCCTGAGTACCTTTACCGGCCCCGGGAGCTCCCAGCAGAATGACGCGCATCGATGTGCTCCTCAATTTTTTATAGAGATGACGCTCGGATTCGCCGCGTGGGGCCAATCTCGTAAAAATGTGGTTCTAGGCCGATCAAACGGCCAAAGGCTGATCAAGATACACAGCGGGCCCTCACCATACAAGCCGCCAAAAGTAGGAGAAACCCGCGCCGCACATGCGTCAGCGCCAGGGTGTGCCTGAGCGCAACCCACCCTCTCAAACGACGACCGCCCGTTTCCGGGCGGTCGTCGCGGTTTATCCGCAAGCCATTGAGTACACGCAAAAAACCTCAGCCGGTGTTGCGCAAACCGGCCGCGATACCGGCCACGGACACCAGCAGCGCCTGTTCCAGAGGGCTGTCTTGGGCAGCCTCCTGCTGACGGGAACGTGCCAGCAACTCGGCCTGCAATAGGTGCAAGGGGTCGAGGTAGGTGTTGCGCAGGCGGATGAACTCCAGGGTGTCGGGGCTATGGGCCAGCAGCTGCGACTGGCCGGTCAGGCCAAGCACCACGTCACACGCCTGCGACAATAGGTCGCGTAAGTGCGCACCCAATGCCAGCAGGTCCGGCTGCACCAGGCGCTCATCATAAAGACGGGCGATATCGGCATCGGCCTTGGCCAGGACCATTTCCAGCATGTCGATGCGCGTGCGAAAGAACGGCCACTGCTCGCGCATCTGCCCCAGCAATTGACCTTCACCGCGCTCCAGCGCCTTGCTCAGTGCCGCTTCCCAGCCGAGCCAGGCGGGCAGCATCAGGCGCGTCTGGGTCCAGCCAAAGATCCATGGGATGGCGCGCAAGCTCTCAATCCCGCCCGCACGACGCTTGGCCGGGCGACTGCCCAGAGGCAAACGGCCCAACTCCTGCTCCGGCGTGGACTGGCGGAAGTACTCGACGAACTGCGGATTTTCCCGCACCACGGCACGGTATGCGCTGACACCGTCTGCCGCCAGTTCGTCCATCAGATGACGCCAGGCAGGCTCGGGAGGCGGCGGCGGTAACAGGGTCGCTTCCAGTACCGCGGCCAGGTAGAGATTGAGGTTCTGCTCAGCGATATCCGGCAGGCCGAATTTGAAGCGAATCATCTCTCCCTGCTCAGTGGTGCGGAACCGCCCCGCTACCGAGCCCGGTGGCTGCGACAGGATGGCAGCGTGCGCCGGGCCACCGCCACGACCAACAGTGCCGCCGCGACCGTGGAACAATAACAGCTCCACCTGTTGCTCGCGGCAGATGTCCACCAGACGCTCCTGGGCGCGGTACTGTGCCCAGGCGGCGGCCGTGGTGCCGGCGTCCTTGGCCGAGTCCGAGTAGCCAATCATCACTTCCTGCGGGCCCTGCAAGCGCGCGCGGTAACCCGGCAGTTGCAACAGGCGCTCCATCACCGGCCCGGCGTTGTCCAGGTCGGCCAGGGTCTCGAACAATGGCGCTACGCGCATTGGCCGCTGTACACCGGATTCCTTCAACAGCAGTTGCACCGCCAGCACATCCGACGCGGCGCCGGCCATGGAGATGACATACGAACCTAATGATGCGGCTGGTGCGGCGGCGATTTCCTTGCAGGTATTGAGCACCTCGGCAGTGTCCGCCGAGGGTTTGAAGTAACCCGGCAGCAATGGCCGCCGATTGGTCAGTTCCTGGGTGAGGAAGCTGATACGCGCATCCTCATCCCAGTCCTCATAACGCCCCAGGCCCAGGTAATCGGTGATTTCGGTCATGGCCGCCGAGTGACGGCTGGAGTCCTGGCGCACATCCAGGCGCACCAGGAACAGGCCGAACGTCACGGCACGGCGCAGGCAGTCGAGCAGCGGGCCATCGGCGATCACGCCCATGCCGCATTCGTGCAGGGACTGGTAGCACAGTTGTAGCGGGTCCAGCAGGTCGCGGTTGTTCTGCAACACCTCGGCCGGCGCCGGGGTGGTGCTGGTCAACGAGGTGTGGGCCCACTGGCGCGTGGCGCGCAGGCGTTCACGCAGTTGCTTTAGCAAGGCACGATAAGGTTCGACGCTGTCGCCGACTTTGGCTTGCAACGCCGGGCTGGCCTGTTGCATCGACAGCTCGGAGGCCAATTGATCAATGTCACGCAGATACAAATCCGCCGCCATCCAACGCGCCAGCAACAGCACTTCGCGCGTGACCGGCGCGGTGACGTTCGGGTTGCCGTCACGGTCGCCACCCATCCACGAAGCAAAGCGAATCGGCGCAGCCTCCAGGGGCAGGCGCAGGCCGGTGGCGGCGTGCAGGGCCTGGTCGGCCTTGCGCAGGTAATTGGGGATGGCGTGCCACAGCGAATGCTCGATCACCGCAAAGCCCCATTTGGCTTCGTCCACCGGGGTGGGCCGCACCCGACGGATTTCTTCGGTGTGCCAGGCTTCGGCGATCAAGCGTTGCAAGCGCTCGCGAATCTGCTCGCGCTCGGCGGTGGTGAGGTCGCGGTGATCCTGCAATGCCAGTTGCGCAGCAATGGCATCGTATTTCTGGATCAGCGTGCGGCGGGCCACTTCGGTGGGGTGGGCGGTGAGCACCAGCTCGATGTCCAACCGCGCCAACTGCCGGGCCAGGGATTCATTGCTGTGACCTTCGCTTTGCAGACGGGCCAGCAACTCCGGCAAAACCCGGGATTCGAACGGCGCGGGTTGCGATTCATCGCGCCGATGAATCAATTGATATTGTTCGGCAATGTTGGCCAGGTTGAGGAACTGGTTGAAGGCTCGGGCCACCGGCAGCAGTTCGTCCTCCTGCAACTGGTTGAGGCTGGCGCTCAACTCATCGCCAGCGGCTTTCTCTGAAACGGCTCCGCGACGGTCGGCCTTGGCGCCTTTGCGGATCTGCTCGATCTTCTCGAGGAAAGCCTCGCCGTACTGCTCTCGAATGGTGTTGCCCAACAGCTCACCCAGCAGGTGAACATCCTCACGCAAGCGTGCATCGATATCACTCATCAGCCAATCTCCAGCCAGAAATCCGGGACGCGCAGGTGCTTCAGAGTGCCGCCGACGTCGGTTTCTGACAAGGCCGAACGCAAACGACTTTAAACCTTGGCGCTTGCAGCTAGTCTCAACGGTGAGTCGCCGCGTCATCCGCGCAGGCGGCTGGTCGCTCATCACCGCCTGCCATCGCAGGCTTTATTGAGGTAGCCATGAAAATTCGAGAACTGGCCCAGCATTGGGAAGAAACCGCCAAGGGTCGTTTGACCAAGACTGAATACGCCATTCATCTGGATGTAGAAGCCGCTGCACGGCTGGCGGCCATTGCCGAGATGTACCCCAAGCGCCATGTCGAAGAACTGCTCGGCGAGTTGATCGGTGCCGCCCTTGAAGAGCTGGAAGCCAGCTTTCCCTACATCCAGGGCCAGCAGGTAATTGCCACCGACGAAGAGGGTGACCCGCTGTATGAAGACGTCGGCCCCACGCCACGCTTTCTTACTTTATCCCGTCGCCACTTACATGATTTGTCGGCCGGCGCTGACGAACAAAAACACTGATAAACATTTATTGACGTCAATTAAACCCACGTATTTCGGGCCTTTTACAGGCCCGGAGGTACCGCTGCGCACCGCGAAAGTTCCATTTTTCAAACACTGACCAATCAGTCAGATATTTTTTTAGGCAAATCGCCATATCCGCTGAACTTTTGAAAAAAGCCTCCGGTCACAGCCAGTAGCCATCACTTGTGGAACGGTCGTTTGAACGGACGCCATGTGCTTTACCGACGGGCCCGAAATCGATACGCCCCGATGGATTTTGATGTTTTTCAGGAGTTATCCAATGGAGTTGAAGACGATGAACACCAGCACTGCCAAATCCTCGTTTAACCACCTGCGCGGGCTCAAATTGGCCGCGCTGGCAATCGGCACCAGCTTCGTTCTGGCTGGCTGCGCCGGCAACCCTCCAACCGAGCAGTACGCCGTAACCCAATCGGCCGTCAACAGCGCAGTCAGCGCCGGCGGTACCGAGTATGCGGCGGTGGAAATGAAGTCGGCCCAGGACAAGCTCAAAGAAGCTGAGATTGCCATGCACGACAAGAACTACGACAAGGCTCGCCAATTGGCTGAACAAGCCGAGTGGGATGCTCGCGTCGCTGAGCGTAAAGCCCAGGCTGCCAAGGCTCAACAGGCTGTGAAGGATTCCCAGAAGGCTGTTGAAGAACTGCGTAAGGAAGGCATGCGCCCAGCTGCAATCATGCAGAAGTAAGCCGCAGCCCCTTGACTGCATCGCACCTGATATCGAATTGAAAGGACGACACGACTATGCGTAAACAATTGATGATCCCTGCCCTGCTGGCGATGAGCGTTGCCTTGGCGGCCTGCTCCACCCCGCCGAACGCGAACCTGGAAAATGCGCGGACCAATTTCTCGTCCCTGCAAACCAACCCGCAAGCCACCAAGCTGGCGGCGCTGGAAACCAAAGACGCCAGCGAATGGCTGGACAAGGCTGACAAGGCCTACCGCGACAAGGAAGACGAGAAGAAAGTCGACCAGTTGGCCTACCTGACCAACCAGCGCGTTGAAGTAGCCAAGGACACCATCGTCCTGCGCGAATCCGAGGCCAAGCTGAAAAACGCTGGTGACGAACGTGCCCGCGCCCTGCTGGACGCTCGTGACGCACAAATCAAGCAACTGCAAAACAGCTTGAACGCCAAACAGACCGATCGCGGCACCCTGGTGACTTTCGGTGACGTGCTGTTCGCCACCAACAAGTCCGATCTGAAATCCAGCGGCCTGGTGAACATCACCAAGCTGGCTCAGTTCCTGCGCGATAACCCAGACCGTAAAGTGATCGTCGAAGGCTATACCGACAGCACCGGTTCCGACTCGTACAACCAGAGCCTGTCTGAGCGTCGTGCCGCTTCTGTTCAGCGTGCACTGGCTCAACAAGGCGTGGATATCTCGCGTATCGTGACCCAGGGTTATGGCAAGGAATACCCGGTTGCCGATAACGGCAGCGTCTCCGGCCGCGCCATGAACCGTCGCGTGGAAGTGACCATTTCCAACGACAACCAGCCGGTCAAGCCACGGTCTTCCGTTGCTAACTGATTGATGCTGGATAAAAAACCCACCTTACGGTGGGTTTTTTTTGGGTTCGTCGAACCCGACTGGACGATGTGTATCTTCGAGCGGCATTTCTATCTTCGCGCTCGATAGCTTGTCCATCAGTTGGCTAAGCTCATGCGTCTGGGCAACTTTGCGCTCCAGTTCTTCATGCCCTCTCGCCATGTTCAACATATTGCGTATCGCAGCAATAGTAATCGCCACTGTCTCGGCCCCAATCTTTATGAGTCATGACGCTTTTGTGGCTTCTGACGCAAGACGGTTCCCGTTATTCATGTTACTGCTGGAAATCAATGGAAATCTTTGCGCTACCTTCGCCACCAGGCTTGCTGCCTTCGCCATCGGCGCCTTTACCCTCTTGGCCTTCCATTGCTTTAAGCTTTTCCTCGAGTTCTTTCAGCAGTTTTTTAAGGTCATCCATAGCGCCTCCCGAACCGCCGCCGCCCTCTGAACCACCGGCACCTTGAGATTGCATCTGACCTATTTGCTTCTTCAGATCCTCAATCTCTTTCTTGAGGCTGCCTACGTCACCGGATTGTTGACCTGCATCTTGAGCGCCAAAACCACCTTGGGAAGGACCAACTCCACTTATAGACATATGTGACTCCAAATCAAGTTAAAGAGTTAACCGAATCAGCGTTGCTGCTCGGTCCCAAATCAGTGGCAACTCACTCAAAATGGTTCCAGCTTTCCCCACACTGCCTGTCCTACTGCTCCAGTTTCGGCGTTTCTTGACCTATACAACGTACGGCCTGCTTCTTGTTGTTCACCAGCACGCCGCTCAAGCCTTTCTGCTCGGTATCAAACATCACCAATACGCCGTCAACACACTGCGCCACTTGCGCGGCCGGGGTCAGGGAGACTTTGTAATCTTCGCCCGGTATGGTCTTGAGCATGGTGAAATCGCTGAGCAGCAACGCATCTTCCGGCTTGGCGAAGTGCAGATAGCCGTAGTACCACAGGCAGCCAACGGTGCCGAGGATGGTACCGATGCCGGTGAGGATCAGCGGGATCATGTTGCGTTCTTCGCTCATTGCGGGCTCTCTGATGAGTCAACTTTAGGAATAGGGTAATTCGGAATTTCCCCCAGGCGACGCAAGCCGTTGAAGTGCTGAGGGTCGTCCAGATAACGCAGCATGACGGTCTGCCAAGTTTTGTCGGCAAAGGTCTGCACATGGCCGCCGCGGGTCAGTTGCAACACCCTGGGCGGTGGCGCCGCTTGATACAGGCGGATCCCATTGGCCACCGGCACGATCGGGTCATCCAGGCTGTGGAACAGCAGCTTGGGCACGCCGGTCAACCGGGGCATGGCATTGATCGCACTGTCGGCGTCGGGCACCAGCCACGACAGCGGCACCTGCAACGGCCAGGTTAACCAGGAAGTGCTCAGGGCGAATTGTCCTACGTCACGATAACTGGCAGGCACGCCATCCAATACCAAGGCTTTTAGTTGGGCTTGACGCTCCGGGTGGGCTGCCAGGTAATGCACCGCCAGCGCACCGCCCAGGCTTTGCCCGAGAATAATCAGCGGTTGACCCTGGGTTTCAGGCGCCTTGTCGATCCAGCCGAAGGCGGCGTCGATATCCTGGTAGATCGCCGGCAACGACGGCTTGCCTTCCGACAGCCCATAGCCGCGATAGTCCAGCAACAGCACTTGATAACCCTGCTCCGGCAACCACCAACTGCCCCCCAGGTGCCAGGCGAGGTTGCCGCCATTGCCGTGCAAATGCAGGACTGTGCCCTTGAGCGGGACACCGGGTTTTGCCGGCAGCCACCAGGCGTGCAGTTTCACGCCATCTGCGGTGGTGAGCGTGACGTCGCGGTATTGCAGGTGGGCTTTTTCCGGTGTGAAGGGTAGGCCGGGCTCGGGGTAGAACAGCAAGGAGCTGCAGCCGTTCAATGTGAGTAGCAGGCATAAAATGCCGAGGATTCTCATCCGTTGAAACCTCGCGAAAGTTCTGAAGACCAGTAAAGATCAAATGTGGGAGCTGGCTTGCCTGCGATAGCGCTGGGTCAGCCAGCACTCAGTCACTGATAGACCGCTATCGCAGGCAAGCCAGCTCCCACATTTTTTGATTCGGTTTCGTCAGTTACAGGATATTGGAGTAATCCGCCTCGATCCGGTCCAGGCTCAAGTGGTTGAGGAAGTTGGAGAAGCACATCCAGGCCGCCAGCGCGTTCATGTCGCGAAACTGCTCCGGCAGGTACTTGGGCGGCACCACCAGGCCTTCGTCGACCAACTGGCGCAGGGTACGCATGTCTTCAAGGGTGGTCTTGCCGCAGAACAGCAGCGGCACTTGCTCCAGCTTGCCTTTGCGCACGGCGAGCTGGATGTAGTTGTAGACCATGATAAAGCCCTTGAGGTAGGACAAATCCTTGGTAAATGGCAGGCCGGTGGGCACCGAACCACGAAATACCCGGCTGGCATTCCCATAGCTTTCGGCCATTTCAAAGCCTTGCTCACGGAAGAACTCGAACACCTGCAGGAAGTCGGCGCCCTCCTCCACCATATGGATGGCGCGGGTCCGGTTGGTGAGTTTGCGCAGGCGGCTGGGGTAGGAGGCAAACGTGATGATTTCCATCAGGATCGCCAGGCCTTCCTGGGTGACGGTGGACGACGGCGGGCCCTTGGACAGA
This sequence comes from Pseudomonas sp. PA-1-3F, assembly GCF_021609665.1. NCBI lineage: Bacteria > Pseudomonadati > Pseudomonadota > Gammaproteobacteria > Pseudomonadales > Pseudomonadaceae > Pseudomonas > Pseudomonas sp. PA-1-3F. Next base: position 82,953 of record NZ_WJZD01000019.1, read on the forward strand.
AACGTGCAGATCGGCTGGTTCTGGCCGTTAAGGGTGGTGCCCACATGCACCAACCCTTCATGCACTTCGAGGGCGCGAACGTCGCGGTCATTGAACATCGCATCGGCGCGGATCTTGATGTAGTCGGCGCCCGCTGCCGCATCGGCGACGATGCCGTCGGACTCGAACACGCGGATGGTCTCTTCGGCTTCGCCAAACACCTTGTTCAGCCGCGTTTGCAGCAGGCTGACCGCGTCCTTGGCGGTGAGGGTCTTGGCTTCGTCCTTGAGGTCACCCCGGCCATCGATGTTGTTCAGGTAGTCGGAGAGCATCAGGCCAAGGTCGGCCAGGGTCGGGTCGCCGGCGTGGAACGCATCGGAGGCGGCGCCGTAAAGCTCTTGGGAAATCAGACCGAAGTCCTCGGTGCCGCGCGCTTCAAGCATGCGCACCACCATGCGGTATTCACGGCACATGCGCCGCATGATCTGCCCAACCGGACTGAATTGCCCAAGGCGACGGGTGATGTCGCGCTCGATGTTCTGAAACTCCAGCTTCACCGCACTGGAATCGAACGACAGCGGCCGGTTCAGGTAGTAATCACGGTCTACGGCAGGCATCGCCTTGCCCTTGGCCTTGAGAAATCCCTGACGAATGTTCTCGTCCCATTTCACCGCATCAAGGACGCGGATCGGTGTTTGCGCCAGCACAATGCGATCGGACAAGGTGCGTATCGTCTGCTGGTAATCGTCCACCCGGTGCTTCCTCTTTAAACGTTATTGGCCCACGCGCAGTTAGCGCACGGCTTCACATCTGAGCAGCAGGCCCATCAGAGGTAGGAGCTGGCTTGCCTGCCCCCACCCAAAGCAGATTGCGCACAGGGCTAGGCCGAGGCCAATACCAGGTGCATGTGACGCTTGAGGATTTCAAGCATCTCGTCACCCGTCAAAGGCTCTGCGCCGCCCAACAGGCCCTGATATTCCATCCGACTGATGATAGCCGTCAACACCTTGGCATCCTGCTGTGGCTCACGGGAACCCAATACCTGGAAAAACTGCCCGGTGCCCTGCAACAGGATCTGTTGGTGGGAGCGTACCAGTTCGGCCAGGCGCGGGTTGAGCAGGGCTTCCTGGCGAAAAGCCTGCTCGGCCATCAGGTATTCGCGGCGGTTGGTCAGCTGGCGCAGCACATAGTCGGCGGTCAGGCGGGCGATATCATCGGCCAGTTGCGAACGCGACTGCGGGCTGCCGTCACCATAGGCGACCATCTCGCGCAACAGGCCTTCGTTGCGCACCCACAGCTTGCCCATGAAAGCGGCGCTGCGCTCCACGTATTGGGCGAAGGTGTCGGTGAGCAGGTCGTCGATGTCTTTGAAGTAATAGGTGGTGGCCGACAGCGGCACCCCCGCCTCTGCCGCCACTGCCCGATGACGTACGGCCCGCACGCCATCGCGCACGACGATACGCATGGCCGCATCGAGAATGTCTTGCCGGCGCTGCTCGCTGCCCCGCCGACTGGCCTTGCGGCCCTGGTACTGAACGCTTTCAGCCACGGCAGCAGCAATGCCGGCGGCACCTTCTTGAGCCATTACGCGGTTCACCACACTTCTTCCTTTAGAGGTGACGCGGAGCGTCACAGGGTGCATTCCCATGCGGAGCGTGGGAACGATCAATGACGAGCACCACTTGAACAGGCCACATAAAAAAGCCGCCTTATAAAAGGCGGCTTCGGATTTCGCTACGGTTACGCTTGTGGCCGCATGTGCGGGAACAGGATCACGTCGCGGATCGACGGCGAGTTGGTCAACAACATCACCAGACGGTCAATGCCGATACCTTCACCGGCAGTCGGCGGCATGCCGTACTCCAGGGCCCGAACGAAGTCGGCATCGTAGTGCATGGCTTCGTCGTCACCTGCGTCCTTGTCGGCCACCTGGGCCATGAAGCGCTCGGCCTGGTCTTCCGCATCGTTAAGCTCGGAATAGGCGTTGGCGATTTCGCGGCCACCGATGAACAGCTCGAAACGGTCGGTGACGTTCGGGTTGTCGTCGTTGCGACGGGCCAGCGGCGACACTTCGAACGGGTATTGGGTAATGAAGTGCGGCTGTTCCAGCTTGTGCTCCACCAATTCTTCGAAAATCATCACCTGCAGCTTGCCCAGGCCTTCGAAGCCCAGCACCTTGGCGCCGGCTTTCTTGGCAATGGCACGGGCCTTGTCGATGTCGTTGAGGTCGTCAGCGGTCAGCTCGGGGTTGTACTTGAGGATCGAGTCGAACACCGACAGGCGCACGAATGGCTCGCCGAAGTGGAACACCTTGTCGCCGTACGGCACGTCAGTGCTGCCCAGCACCAGCTGTGCCAGCTCGCGGAACAGCTCTTCGGTCAGGTCCATGTTGTCTTCGTAGTCGGCGTAGGCCTGGTAGAACTCCAACATGGTGAATTCAGGGTTGTGACGGGTCGAGACGCCTTCGTTACGGAAGTTGCGGTTGATCTCGAACACCTTTTCAAAGCCGCCAACAACAAGCCGCTTGAGGTACAGCTCAGGCGCAATGCGCAGGAACATTTCCATGTCCAGCGCGTTGTGGTGGGTCTCGAACGGCTTGGCTGCGGCACCACCCGGGATGGTCTGCAGCATCGGGGTTTCCACTTCCAGGAAGTCACGCTGCATCAGGAAGCTGCGGATGTGAGCAATGACTTGCGAGCGTACGCGGAAGGTCTGGCGCACGTCTTCGTTGACGATCAGGTCAACGTAGCGCTGGCGATAGCGCTGTTCGGTGTCGGTCAGGCCGTGGTGCTTGTCTGGCAGCGGGCGCAGGGACTTGGTCAGCAGGCGTACATTGGTCATCTCGACGTACAGGTCGCCCTTGCCGGAACGGGCCAGGGTGCCTTCGGCGGCGATGATGTCGCCCATGTCCCAGGTTTTCACCGAGGCCAGGGTTTCTTCGGACAGGGTCTTGCGGTTGACGTAGACCTGGATGCGGCCGGTCATGTCCTGGATCACCATGAACGAGCCACGGTTGAGCATGATGCGACCTGCCACCTTGACCGGGATCGCAGCCTCTGCCAGTTCTTCCTTGGTCTTGTCCGCGTATTGCTTCTGCAAGGCATCGCAGTAGTTGTCGCGACGGAAGTCGTTGGGGAAGGCGTTACCCTTGGCGCGCTCGGCAGCAAGCTTTTCCTTGCGCAGGGCGATCAGGGAGTTTTCTTCCTGTTGCAGGGCTTGCGGGTCGAGTTGTTGGTCGCTCATGTCTTTAAATATTCCATCAGGTTCGTTGCCCCCAGCCTTCGGCGGGGGATCGCGGGCAAGCCCGCTCCCACAGAGGGTATTAGAGGCCGGATTTCAGGCTGGCTTCCAGGTATTCGTCGATATCGCCGTCGAGTACCTTGTCGCAGTCGCTGCGTTCGATGTTAGTGCGCAGATCCTTGATCCGCGAGGCATCGAGCACGTACGAACGGATCTGGTGACCCCAGCCGATATCCGACTTGGTGTCTTCCAGCGCCTGGGAAGCGGCGTTGCGCTTCTGCATTTCCTGCTCGTACAACTTGGCCCGCAGCATTTTCATGGCGGTGTCCTTGTTGGCGTGCTGGGAACGTTCGTTCTGGCAGCTAACCACGGTGTTGGTCGGTACGTGGGTGATACGTACGGCCGAGTCAGTGGTGTTTACGTGCTGACCACCGGCGCCGGAGGAACGGTAGGTGTCGATCCGCAGGTCGGCCGGGTTGATCTCGATTTCCACTTTGTCGTCGATCTCTGGCGAGACGAACACCGCAGAGAATGAGGTGTGGCGACGGTTGCCGGAGTCGAACGGGCTCTTGCGCACCAGGCGGTGCACGCCGATCTCGGTGCGCAGCCAGCCAAAGGCGTATTCGCCCTTGATGTGTACGGTCGCACCCTTGATACCGGCCACTTCACCGGCGGACAGTTCCATGATGGTCGCGTCGAAACCGCGCTTGTCGGCCCAGCGCAGGTACATGCGCAGCAGGATGTTGGCCCAGTCCTGGGCTTCGGTGCCACCGGAACCGGCCTGGATATCCAGGTAGGCGTTGTTCGGGTCCATTTCGTGGCTGAACATGCGGCGGAATTCAAGCTTGGCGAGGTTTTCCTCGAGACGGGCCAGCTCGGCGACAACATCGCCCACTGCGCCTTCGTCGTTTTCTTCGACGGCCATGTCCAGCAGGTCGCGGCAATCACCCAGGCCGGTGTTCAGTTCGTCGAGGGTATCGACAATCTGTGCCAGCGCAGCGCGCTCGCGCCCCAGTTCCTGGGCGTATTCAGGTTTGTTCCAGACACTCGGATCTTCAAGCTCGCGATTGACCTCGGTCAGACGCTCATGCTTTTGATCGTAGTCAAAGATACCCCCGAATAGTTTCGGAGCGCTCGGACAGGTCCTTGATGGTGTTAAGGATCGGGTTGATTTCCATGGCGGGCAGCACTCGTTGGCGAACTTTTGAAAGCCGGCGAGTATAACGGCAAACGGCTGGAAACGGCAGCCCGCTTGGTCGATTCTGCCAAGACAGCGCTTCCCTCTCGTCACGCTTGCTTCGGTGACGGATACGCGACCATCAGAGCATTTCCTATAGATTGACGATGCCGCGCGTTAGAAAACCCGACCTACTACTCGCTAAAACCAGACCGTTCATCTGTTTATACAAATAATTTGAAAATCCAAATCAGAGCCTGCCTAAAAGACCACAAACCAACCCACTCCAATAAAAAACAAACAATTAGGTTTCTAGCCAAATCATCCCAAGACTCAAGTGATAAACATACAAGAATATAAATACATCAGTTTCAGAACCGTCTTACAGAGTCTCCTACACGCATAAAATCAAATCAAAACGCCATCAGTTTTTTCTTTCTTCCCTCTCAAATAAGTTTGATCAAAGCGCCTGAGTTTTTTTCTTCAGGACGCACAAACTCTAACGATCACTCTCATAAAAATGGAGAGGCCCTATGGCACAACAAGGGTGGCAGCCAGGACAACCTTTAGAACTCAAACCGACGATAATTACCGCCGGGAGACGAAACACCTATTGGGGTGGTGAAGGCGGAGGCTACGTAGGAAGTGGAGATGGCTGGGGCCTTCAAGAAGGGCCACGTCGGGGTGAAGGAGACCGTAGCCGCTTCAAGCAGTTTGACTTCCCTAGCACCACCGCCGATTTCATTGGAGAGCAAAAGTACAATCAATCCTTGATTGACGCGGAGTACAGCGCACGGTTCGCAACCCTCACTACTGACACTGAACGCGAACTCGCAGAGAAACAGCAAGCCGCGAAAGCTTCACAGGCACTCACAGAGACAGCCTCAGCCATTCTCGATCAAAAAATCGCATTTGAAATCATCGACGCGAAAAAATCCAAATACGCCAGTACTGCGCCCCTCATCTATGGGCTCTATGATCAAAGCCCTTTTTACCTGATGGAAAACTTAACTTATACAAAGCTACGTGAAACGCTTGCCTCTTCTGACCCGATAAAAAATCTGGGCGATGCCTACACACTTTACGACAACGTCTGGAGGGCCGCACAAGAACTCAAGGCTCTCTCGCTCTCCATAGACATTCTGACTAAAAAACTTTCAGGGTTGGCAAAGGCCCGGCAAACGCTGGAGGCCAATTTAGCCGAACAGGATCCTGGCTGGGAAAATTTACACAATGAGTATCTGAAGGCCATTGCAGATGAGTTGGAAATTCAGGTGCAGTTGCTGCCGGAATACCTGCAGGTGGAACTCGCCTCTCTTGCCGGTTCGGTCGTTGGATTGACACCCGACCAGACCCTCATGCGTTACAAAAACACGCTGGACAAAATGATCGAAAAAACGATGGCTGCGATCAAACCTATTGACCCACCGTTAGCCATAAACCGGAACGGGTTGATGATTTACTATCCCGCAGCCAACCCACAGGTTACACCGCCACTCAGCAAACCCGAGCTTGAGGGACTCAAACAGCTTATTTATCTGCAGCAGAACACCGCGCTTGGGGTGAGATGGCTCAGCCACCATGATTTTGTGCTGAAGTCAGAGTCCGCGCGGTTTCTTGCCAACGCCTCCAATGCAATCAGCGACCTCGCAGAACGTGCGCAGCAGGTAGCAACGGCCCAAGCGCGTATTGAAGCGGTACGAGTAGCCAATACCTATCGACTGTCGGGCACTGCTTCTGCGACTCAAGCGATAGTCATGACCTCAGTCGGGACTATCGCTACAGCAGAAGGGATTACCATCACGCTGCAAGCTGCCATTCGGTCAGCAGTGGCCGCATTGACGGAGTTGGTCGCAAGCACGGCAGGCGGCTTACTTGTCGGTGTTTCAGCTCTGGTCTATTCACCCAAGCTTGCAAACGGAGAACTGGCGGAGCGTTACGCACTCGGTACCCCGGTTTCAACGTTTTTGCCAGACGTCAACGAGTCAACGCTCACCACCGCACTCAATGGCACAATCGACCTGCCAGTGCGAATGAGTTCAAAGACGGCGGAGGATGGACGCTCCGAAGTGTTTGTGGTCATTGCCGACGGTACAAGCGTGCCTTCCAAGGTCAAGGTGGTTGCCGCGACCTACGATCCAGCGCGGAAGGTGTACACCGTCACGACAAGTGACGTCCCACCCAGGACGTTGGTCTGGACACCTATCGTTGCCCCCGGGGATAGCTCAACAACTCTGCCCGTTGACCAGCCTGAACCGCCCGTTTACGTTGGAGCTACGGTGACGCCGGTTGCTGGCAGAGTTGATTCGTTTCCAGGAGTCCGTGAGTCACGTTTTGATGACTTTATAACCGTATTCCCTATAGATTCCGGGTTGCCTCCTATCTATGTGATGTTCAGGGATAGGCGGGAGGATCCGGGAGTTGCTACCGGGATGGGCCAACCTGTGTTTGGCAACTGGCTTGGAGCAGCGACCACAGACGACGGCGCACCCATTCCATCGCAAATCGCTGATCAGTTGAGAGGCCAGCAGTTTAAAAATTTCAAGGCATTTCGTGAGGCTTTCTGGAAAGCAGTGTCTACAGATTCAGAGTTGGCTCAGCATTTTGCACCTAGTGAGTTAGCCACCATGAAAAATGGACGTTCGCCGATTGTTAAAAAAAGTGAAGCAGTGGGTAAACGGATACGGTTTGAGCTTCATCATAAAAAATATGTGTCTACTGACGGTGAAGTATACGGCATCGACAATATCGTGATTCTAACGCCAAAAAAGCATATCGACATTCACAGAGGCTCCTAAAAATGGGCACATTAATTAGCGAGATGACGGAGCGTGAGTTTTTAAACTTGGTTGTAAAAATCTATAACGACGACTACGCCACAGAAAAAGAGCACACCGATGCAATTTTAAAATTTGAAGCGTTAACGGAACACCCTTCTGGTTCAGATCTAATATTTTATCCGGAGCCTGAAAAAGATGGACCTGAATTTGTAGTAAAAGAAGTTAAAGAGTGGCGATCCGCCAACGACAAAACTGGTTTTAAAGCAGATTAATCACAAGCGCCATTATCAACACAGCACTGACAATGGCGCTTTATTCTTCAGCCTCTTAACCATAGTGATTTCATACTCAGCCTCGAAGATCCAATGTGGGAGAGATTCGCGCCCTCTCCACTTGGCTTTGCGCTGGTCTCGAATTTATTCGATGCCCACCTGATTACGCCCATTGTTCTTGGCCGTGTACAACCCCTTGTCCGCCGCCATGATCAGCTGCCGGCAGTCCGTACCCTGGACAGGCGTCAACGTCGACAGCCCGATACTGATGGTCAGGCTGGCACCTTCAGCCGGGGCGATGTGCGGGATTTTCAACGCCGCCACCGCCATGCGCAGTTTTTCCGCGACCAGGCGTGCGCCGCCCGGCGAGGTGTTGGGCAGGACCAGTGCGAACTCTTCGCCACCGTAGCGCGCCGGCAAGTCCGAAGGGCGGCTGCTGGCATCGCGAATGGTGGCGGCGACTTTGCGCAAGGCTTCGTCGCCCTCGACATGGCCGAAGCTGTCGTTGTAGGTCTTGAAGAAATCCACATCGATCATCAGCAACGAGAGTTGGGTCTGGTCGCGCATGGCGCGGCGCCATTCCAGCTCCAGGTATTCGTCGAAGTGACGGCGGTTGGACAGCCCGGTCAGGCCATCGGAGTTCATCAGGCGTTGCAGCACCAGGTTGGTGTCCAGCAACTGTTGCTGGCTGACCCGCAACGCACGGTAGGCCGCGTCGCGCTGCAACAGGGTCATGTAGGAGCGCGAGTGATAGCGGATGCGCGCTACCAGTTCGATGTTGTCCGGCAGCTTGACCAGATAATCGTTGGCCCCGGCCGCAAAGGCCGCGCTTTTGATCAGCGGGTCCTCTTTGGTGGACAGCACGATAATCGGGATATTCGCGGTGGCCGGGTGATTGCGGTACTCACGCACCAGGGTCAGGCCGTCCAGGCCCGGCATCACCAGGTCTTGCAGGATCACCGTGGGCTTGATGCGGATCGCCTGGGCAATCGCCTGGTGCGGGTCGGCGCAAAAGTGGAAGTCGATGTTCTCTTCATGGGCCAGGCCACGCCGCACAGCTTCACCGATCATGGCCTGGTCGTCGACCAGCAGCACCATGGCGGCGTTTTCGTCGGTCTTGAAGTCGTCGAGCTGTAAATCATTCATGTGCAATCACCTGAATTACTACCTGCAAGCCAGCACGGCGGGAGATTTTTGTTCATTTTGCAAAGACCTCCAGCAATCGGGGCGCAATTCTATCCAGTGGGCGAATTTCAACAGCAGCATCAATCGCCGCCGCCGCTTTGGGCATGCCATACACCGCCGAGCTCTGTTGGTCCTGGGCGATGGTCAAATATCCTTGCTCACGCATCAGCTTGAGGCCCTGGGCGCCGTCGCGCCCCATGCCGGTGAGCAAGACGCCAACGGCGTCACCGTTCCAGTAGCTGGCGACGCTTTCGAAAAACACGTCGATAGAGGGCCGGTAAATCTCGTTCACCGGCTCTGCGGTATAGGCTAGCGTGCCATTTTTCAACAAGCGAATATGGTGGTTGGTTCCGGCCAGCAATACCACGCCGGGTTGAGGCGGCTCGCCCTCACAGGCCAGGCGCACCGGCAGGCCGGAAGCGCTGCTCAGCCACTCGGCCATGCCGGCGGCGAAGACCTGGTCCACATGCTGTACCAGCACGATGGCGGCGGGAAAATCCCGGGGCAAACCCTTGAGCAGAACTTCCAGTGCCGCCGGCCCACCAGCCGAAGAACCAATGGCCACCAGCCGTTGACGCTTGCCGGTGACCCGCTGCGGCGGGGTTTCGGCACGCACCCGCGTGCCGCGCTGGCCGATCAGCCAACCAATATTGAGGATCTTGCGCAGCAGGGGCGCGGCCGCATCCTTGGGATTGCCAACGCCCAGTGCCGGGGTGTCCACCACATCCAGGGCGCCGTGGCCCATGGCTTCGAATACGCGGCTGACGTTGGCCTGGCGGTCGACAGTGACGATCACAATCGGGCAAGGCGTGTCGGCCATGATCTGCCGGGTGGCCTCCACCCCATCCATCACCGGCATGATCAGGTCCATCAGGATCAGGTCCGGGGTCAGCTCGGCGCAACGCTGTACCGCTTCCAGGCCATTGCTGGCCACCCATACCACCTCGTGGGCGGGCTCGTAACTCAGGGCGCGGCGCAAGGCCTCCACCGCCATGGGCATGTCATTGACGATCGCAATCCTCATGCCCGGGCGCCTCCAATCAGTTCAACCACGGCGTCGAGCAAGGCGTCGTCATGGAAACTGGCTTTGGCTAGATAATAGTCGGCCCCGGCGTCGAGGCCACGGCGGCGGTCTTCTTCACGATCCTTGTAGGAAACCACCATCACCGGCAACGATTGCAGGCGACTGTCACGGCGCAAAAGTGTGACCAATTCAATACCGTCCATGCGAGGCATATCAATATCAGTGATAAGCAGGTCGAAGTCCTCGGAGCGCAATGCGTTCCAGCCATCCATGCCATCGACCGCAACAGCGACTTCATAACCACGGTTGAGTAATAATTTGCGTTGCAGCTCGCGCACCGTCAGTGAGTCGTCCACCACCAGCACACGCTTGCGCGGCGCTTCGGTGGCCTGCTGGCTACGCCGGGCAATGCGCTCCAGGCGACCGGTGTTGAGCAATTTATCCACCGAACGCAGCATGTCTTCGACATCGACGATCAACACCACCGAGCCGTCATCGAGCAAGGCCCCGGCGGAAATGTCCTGGACTTTCCCCAGGCGATCATCCAGCGGCAACACCACCAGGGTGCGCTCGCCGATAAAACGCTCCACGGCAATCCCGTACACGGCATCGCGCTCGCGGATCACCACCACCTTCAAGGTATCTGACGGGCTCTGCCCCGGCGGGCGCTGCAGCAACTGGCTGGCGGCAACCAGGCCGACGTGCCGGCCCTCATGCCAGAAGTGCTGGCGGCCTTCCAACTGCACGATGTCGTCGGGCGCCAGGTCGCACATGCGTTCGATATGCGCCAGGGGAAAGGCATAGGCTTCTTCGCCGACTTCCACCACCAGGCTGCGCACCACCGACAGGGTCAACGGCACCTCAAGATGGAAGCGGCTGCCCTGCCCCGCCGTCTGCTCCAGCACCACCGCGCCGCGCAGTTGACGAACCATATGCTGCACCGCGTCCAGGCCGACCCCGCGCCCGGACACTTCGGTGACTTTGTCGCGCAGGCTGAACCCTGGCAAGAAGAGGAACGTGAGCAGTTCCTCTTCACTCAGACGCAGGGCCGTTTCAACCGGCGACAGATGGCGGTCGACGATGGTGCCGCGCAGGCGCTCGAGGTCGACACCGTTGCCGTCATCGCTCAATTCCAGCACCAACAACCCGGCCTGATGGGACGCACGCAGGCGAATCAAGCCTTCCGCCGGCTTGCCCGCCAGCACGCGTTGCTCAGGGGTTTCGATGCCGTGATCGACCGCATTGCGTAATAGATGGGTGAGCGGCGCTTCGAGTTTTTCCAGCACGTCCCGGTCGACCTGGGTCTTTTCGCCCTCAATCTCCAGGCGCACTTGCTTGCCCAGGCTGCGACCTAAGTCACGCACCATGCGCACCTGCCCGGCCAGCACATCGGCAAACGGCCGCATGCGGCAGGCCAATGCGGTGTCGTAGAGCACCTGGGCGCGCTGGCCGGCCTGCCAGCCGAACTCATCCAGCTCGGCGTTTTTTTCCGCCAGCAGGGCCTGGGCTTCACTCAGCAGGCGACGGGTATCGGCCAGGGCCTCCTGGGCTTCCAGGTTCAGATCCAGCGACTTGAGCTGGCCGTCCAGGGCATCCAGCGCACGCAAGCTGTTACTTTGAATGCGCTTGAGGCGTTGCAGGCTGGCCAGGTACGGCTTGAGCCGCTGGGTTTCCACCAGGGATTTGCTGGACAAGTCCAACAGACTGTTCAAGCGCTCAGCCGTCACCCGCAGCACACGCTCGCCGCCTTCGGTCATGCGCTTGTTCTGGCGCGGCGCGTCACTGCCGAGCGGTGGCGCAGGCTCCAGCTCGGGCTCCAGCAGCAGCGCGTCAACCCGCGGCGCGGGGATGGGCTCGGGTTTTGGCGCGGGCGTCGCAATCGGCTGCGAGGGATCGAGCAAGCGCTCCATCAGCGCTACGTACGCCTCGATATCCGCCGGCCCCACATCGTTGCCCGGGGTGGCGATACGCATCAGCAGATCAGTACCTTGCAGTAATGCGTCGATATGTTCAGGTTGCAGATACAGACGGCCTTCCTGGGCGCTGACCAGGCAATCTTCCATGACGTGGGCCACGCTGACGCCGGCATCCACACCGACAATCCGCGCCGCCCCTTTAAGTGAATGCGCGGCGCGCATGCAGGCTTCGAGCTGGTCGGCCTGGGTCGGGTTGCGTTCCAGCGCCAGCAGGCCCGCGCTCAACACTTGGGTCTGCGCATCAGCCTCCAGGCTGAACAGTTCCAACAGCGAGGCATCGCGCATCTGGTCGGGGGTCATGCGAGGCTCCGGGTCACGGCGGACAACAATTGCGCTTCGTCCAGCCAACGCAGGCTGCGGCCTTTCCACTGCAACACGCCTTGGGTGTAGCGTGCGCTGGCCTGGGTGCCGGACACCGATGCGGCCTTCAAGGTGCGCTCATCGATGGCATGGATGCCGTCTACTTCATCCACCGGCACCACGACCGGGCCGTCCTGGGCAGCGATGATCAGCATGCGCGGCATGATCCGCCCGCCGCTGGCGCCGGCACTGATGCTGTCCAGGCCCAACAGTTCCACCAGTGACAGGCACGCCACTAGCGCCCCGCGTACGTTGGCCACGCCCAGCAGCGCTCGGGAACGCTGGTGCGGCAGCGAGTGGATCGGCTGCAACGGCGCCACTTCCACCAGGCAACGGGTGGCGATACCGAGCCATTCTTCGCCGAGGCGGAACATCAACAGCGAACGGGTGACCACCTCGTTATCCGCTTCGGCAGTTGCCTGCGCGTGATGGTCGTCCTGTTGCAGTGCGTAGCGGTCGAGCAGGCGTGTGGCGGCGGCGGAATACACCGAGCAATTGCGGCAGTGGATATGCTCGGCCAACAACGGGCAGGACTTGTCGCCATGAATACCGATGCGGTTCCAACAGTCGTCAATGGCTTGGGTATCGGTCAGCGTCAGGTCCAGGCCTGCGGTGTCGAGCGCGTCAGGGCTACTCATCGTTTGGACTCACTGTCAGCTCGCTCGCTACGGGCGGCGCGTGCCTGAAGACGGCGCGCGCCGGCACTGTCACCCTGGGACTCGAGCAACGCGGCCAGGTGCATCAGGGCCTGGGGATGCTGCGGTTCCAGATACAGGGCTTTTCGGTAATACCCTTGGGCCTCCAGGGCACTGCCAGCCACATCGCTGAGCAGCCCCAACCAGTAAAACACCTGGGCGGCCGGCGGGTGACTGCTCAAATACCGTTCGCAGGCCGCTCGGGCCTCGGCACTTTTGCCCTCGTTGGCCAGGGTTGCGATCTGGCTGAGCAAATCCCCGGCATCGGTAGTCACCACTTTGACCGGTGGCACGTTGGGGCTGACGGTGCTGAACGGCCGCGGCTTGAGCGGTATCGGCGCCGCCCTGCGCTGCGGTAGCGGCGCGGGCGTCGGTTTGACCACAGGTGCAACCGGCGGGGCCGGTTCTACATGCCGACTGAAGGCAAAGGACTGCGGCACACCGATGGAGCGCATGCCGTGACGCCCCAGCAGGCTGCCCTCGGCCGGGCCGATAAACAGCACACCGTCTACGTGAGTCAATGCCTTGAGCACATCAAAGACCTGTTTCTGGGTCGGCTGGTCGAAGTAGATCAGCAAGTTGCGGCAGAACACAAAATCGTAGGTTGGCTCATTCGCCAGCAGTGCCGGGTCCAGCAAGTTGCCGACTTGCAGGCGCACTTGTTCGCGCACCCGGTCGGCGATGCGGTAATTACCTGCGTCTTCAGTGAAGTGACGGTCACGAAACTCAAGGTCGGCGCCGCGAAACGAGTTCTTGCCGTACACGCCCCGCCGCGCGCGCTCCACCGACAGCGGGCTGACATCCATGCCCTGCACTTTGAACTGGTGGGGCGCCAGGCCCGCATCGAGCAAGGCCATGGCAATCGAATAGGGTTCTTCGCCCGTCGAACACGGCAGGCTGAGAATACGCAGGGCGCGCAGCTGATTGATCTCGGCCAGACGCACCTGGGCCAGGCGGGCCAGGGTTGCAAAGGATTCGGGATAGCGGAAAAACCAGGTCTCGGGGACGATCACCGCTTCGATCAGCGCCTGCTGCTCGTCATGGGAGGTTTGCAGGTGTTGCCAGTAAGCCTCCGCCGACTGCGACTGGGACGACTGGCAGCGCTGGCGCACCGCGCGTTCGATAATCGCCTCGCCCACCGAAGCGACGTCCAGGCCGATGCGTTCTTTCAAAAACGCGAAAAACCGCGGGTCATTGCTCATAGGCTCAACTCGGCGGAAAACAGCAAGGCGCGCACTGGCGCGGTCAACAGATCCGCAACGCCAATCCACTGCATCAAGCCCTGGGCATCTTCACGCACCGGCCCCAGGTACGGCGCCTGCCGGTTGTCCAGGCCATAGGGCTGGAATTCGGCGGGATCGCAACGCAGGGTGTCGGTGGCCTGTTCCAAAATCAGCCCCAGCCAACGCGCCTCACTCCAGGGCTGCGGCTGGTAATTGACCAGCACCAGGCGCGTGCTGGTACGCGCCTGGGCCGAAGTGCCGAACGTCAGGGCGCTCAAGTCGATGACCGGCACCAGCACCCCACGATGGGCGAAGATACCCGCCACCCACAAGGGCGCTTGGGCGATAGGTTTGAGCGCCAGGCGCGGCAGCACCTCGGCCACTTCCGTAGCCTTGAGGGCAAAGCGTTCGTTGCCGATGCGAAACACCAGGAACAACACCTTTTTCGCTGCCGGGACGGCACCGCGTTTAGCCGCGAGCTCGCTCATCAGACTTTGAAACGCGAGACGCCGCTGCGCAGACCGACCGCAACCTGGCTCAGTTCATCAATGGCAAAGCTGGCCTGGCGCAGGGATTCGACGGTCTGGCTGCTGGCATCGCCCAATTGCACCAGCGCGTGGTTGATCTGCTCGGCACCGGTGGCCTGGGCCTGCATACCTTCGTTGACCATCAACACCCGCGGCGCCAGGGCCTGTACCTGATGGATGATCTGCGACAGTTGCTCGCCCACTTGCTGCACCTCAGACATGCCGCGGCGCACCTCCTCGGAGAATTTGTCCATGCCCATCACCCCTGCGGATACCGCCGACTGGATCTCACGCACCATTTGCTCAATGTCGTAGGTCGCCACAGCGGTCTGGTCGGCCAGGCGGCGCACTTCGGTGGCAACTACGGCAAAGCCGCGGCCGTACTCGCCGGCTTTCTCAGCCTCGATCGCAGCATTGAGGGACAACAGGTTGGTCTGGTCGGCCACCTTGACGATGGTGACTACCACCTGGTTGATGTTGCCAGCCTTCTCATTGAGGATCGCCAGCTTGGCGTTGACCAGGTCGGCAGCGCCCATCACCGAGTGCATGGTTTCTTCCATGCGGGCCAGGCCCTGCTGGCCGGAACCGGCAGCCACCGAGGCCTGGTCGGCGGCGGTAGACACTTCGGTCATGGTGCGGACCAAGTCCTTGGACGTGGCGGCAATTTCGCGGGAAGTGGCGCCGATTTCTGTGGTCGTGGCCGCTGTTTCGGTAGCGGTCGCCTGTTGCTGCTTGGAGGTCGCGGCAATCTCGGTGACCGAGGTGGTGACCTGCACCGATGAACGCTGCGCCTGGGACACCAGGGCAGTCAGCTCGGTCATCATGTCGTTGAAGCCGGTTTCAACCGCGTTGAATTCGTCCTTGCGCTCCAGGTTCAGGCGCTTGCTCAGGTCACCGGTGCGCATGACTTCGAGGATTTGAACGATGCGCTGCATCGGCGCCATGATCGCGCGCATCAGCAACAGGCCACACAGCGCGGCGGCGAGAATCGCCAGCAACAGCGAGACGCCCATGCTGATCTTCGCGGCCGCTACCGCATCATCGATGGCGGCGGTGGCGTTGTCGGCGACCTGTTTGTTTTCGTTGATAATGTCATTGAGCTTCATGCGGCCTGCGGTCCAGGCGGGGGTCAGTTGCTCGTTGAACAACCTCAGTGCTTCGGCCGCGTTATTGCTCTGATGGGCTGCCAGGACTTGGGCGAGAATCTGGTTGTAGTTCTGGTGCAGTTTTTCGAAGGCATCGAATTCGGTGCGATCCTGGGTGATATTGATCGTCCCTGCGTAGCTGGCCATATGTTGCTCAAGCCGAGCCTCGAAAGACTTGTAGTCCTGTTTGTCGGTTTCGGAAATGCCCTGGTTCTCGTGGATCCCGACCAACTCCTGGGTCTGCAGGTAGCTGTCGACCCAGGCGCTGCGAATCATGGAGCTGAAAAACACCCCGGGCACCGCATCGTCCCGCACTGAGTTTTCGCTGATTTCGATTTTCAGCAGGCGCGAATACGAGACCACGACCATCAGCAGCATGATCGCGATAATTACCGCAAAGCTCGCCAAAATCCTTTGGCGCAGGGTCCAATTCTTCACAGTAATTCCTCGCAGGGCCATTCAAATGGAGGGGAGTATAGCTGAGCGGCTGCGCGCTTTTATCAAGGCTTTTGATGTGCAGTGCACAGAATGCAGATGTGCTCGCGTTGGCCACAGCTATCTACACAATTTTGGTACGGCGCTGGACCTGTGGCGAGGGAGCTTGCTCCCGTGACGGCCTGACAGCCGACGCCTACCCACCTGCCCCCCCACGATCTGAATGTGGGAGCTGGTTGCCTGCGATGGCGGCCTGACAGTCAACACAGCTGGATTGTGTACATATCCATTCCTGCGGCAATGGCCGCTTAGGGTTCCGCCCAACGGCGGCTCACTTTTGAAAAGCGCAAAAGTAAGCAAAACGCTCTTGCCCCACCACTCGGCACCTCGCCCAGGCTCGGTGTGCCCGTAATCCGCCAGTGATTTGGGGGGCCGCCGCCACGCGCCATCCATGGCGCGGGGCGGCTAAACCGGCATCCCTGCCGGTTTACCCCCCAAATCCCTGTCGAATTCCGGCCAGCGTGGTTTAACGGGGCGCCTGAGATCAAGATCACAAGCAGATCAAAAGCAAGATCAAGAGCGGCTCGCTTCGCATCGTGGTTACGGTGTTGGTGCCTATGCCGCGATGGCGTGAGTCAGTCAGTCAGTCAGTCAGTCAGTCAGTCAGAAATAGAGTGACTGGCCCACCGCATTCGCGGGCAAGCCTGCTCCCACAGGTTTGACTGGCGTGTGGCCCTATTTATGCGTTTAGCCGTACTTGTTTTTCCAGCTCAAGCTTCAAGCCTGGTTCAAGTTTCAGTTGGCGTGCCAGTTCGTCCAGGTAGGCTTTTTCCATGAAGTTTTCTTCGTCCACCAGCATCACGCTGGCGATGTACATTTCGGCGGCCATTTCCGGGGTGCTGGCGGCGCGGGCAACGTCGGTTGGGTCCAGGGGCTTGTTGAGTTCGGCGTGCAGCCAGTGTTGCAGCTCGTGGTCGTTGTCCAGCTTGGTAAATTCGCCTTCGATCAAGGCGCGCTCGCGCTCATCCACATGCCCATCAGCCTTGGCCGCGGCCACCAGTGCCTTGAGAATGCCCTGGCTGTGTTGCTCCACCTGGTCAGCCGGCAGGCGGTCGATGGTTTGCGGCTCGCCTTGGGGCGCGCTGGCCTGCTGGGCTTGCCAGTTGCCGTAAGCCTTGTAGGCAATCACACCCAGTGCGGCCAAGCCGCCGTAGGTGAGCGCCTTGCCGCCGAATTTGCGGGCTTTCTTATTGCCCAGCAGCAAGCCCATGGCCCCCGCCGCCAGGGCGCCGCCGCCGGCACCGCCGAGCATGCTGCCGAGCCCGCCACCGCTGAGCAAGCCGCCGAGGGCGCCCTTGTCATTGGATTTGCGTTGGCCGCCGGCCTTGTTTTGCAACATGTCCTGGCCAGACTTGAGCAACTGATCGAGCAATCCACGGGTATTCATTCGTAGCCTCCAGACACTTGGGTTCGTAGGACCAATAGGCCTCCAGCGTAAAACTAAGTGCCAAAAAGCCGCGATCTAGAGTGCTTCCAGATGTAACGTCCTCCTGCGATGCTGGAAATGTCTTGTTGCACATGCAACGCCATCATCCCGCCATCAATCAATTTGCCTTGTTCATCGAACCGCTTAAGCTATCCGGCGTCTGTTTATTGTCCGTTGCGTTTGGCCGAAGGCATGTCCGAACCGTTATTTCTGATCCGATACGTGCCAGGAACGGCGCGGGATTTGCTCACGACAGGTTGTCTCTATGCACCGCAGGAATTTGCTCAAAGCATCCATGGCCATTGCGGCTTACACCGGTTTGTCGGCCAGTGGCCTGCTGGCCGCGCAGGCCTGGGCCGGGAATCGGGCTGCCGATGGCAAGGCCGTGGCGTTCGATTTCGAATCGCTCAAGGCCCAGGCCAAGCAATTGGCCACCCGTGGCTACCAGGACACTAAGCAGGTGCTGCCGCCGACCCTGGCCACCATGACCCCGCAGAATTTCAACGCCATCGGCTATGACCGTAACCATTCGCTGTGGAAGGAGTTGAACGGCCAACTGGACGTGCAGTTCTTCCACGTCGGCATGGGCTTCAAGACGCCGGTGCGTATGCACAGCGTCGACCCAAAGACCCGTGAAGCCCGCGAAGTGCATTTTCGCCCTTCACTGTTCAACTATGAAAAAACCACGGTGGACACCCAGCAACTGACCGGGGACCTGGGTTTCTCCGGCTTCAAGCTGTTCAAGGCGCCGGAGTTGGACCGCCATGACGTGCTGTCGTTTCTCGGCGCCAGCTACTTCCGTGCGGTGGATTCCACCGGCCAGTACGGCCTCTCGGCGCGTGGCCTGGCGATTGATACCTACGCGAAAAAACGCGAGGAATTCCCCGATTTCACGCAGTTCTGGTTCGAAACTCCGGACAAGAACGCCACGCGCTTTGTGGTCTACGCCCTGCTCGACTCGCCAAGCGCCACCGGCGCCTACCGCTTCGATATCGACTGCCAGGCCAACCAAGTGGTGATGGCGATCGACGCGCACATCAATGCGCGCACCGCCATCGAGCAACTGGGCATCGCGCCCATGACCAGTATGTTCAGCTGTGGCACCCATGAGCGCCGCATGTGCGACACCATCCACCCGCAAATCCACGACTCGGACCGCCTGGCCATGTGGCGCGGCAACGGCGAGTGGATCTGCCGGCCCCTGAACAACCCGGCCAAGCTGCAATTCAACGCGTTCGCCGACACCAACCCCAAAGGCTTCGGCCTGGTGCAGACCGACCATGAGTTCGCCAGCTACCAGGACACCGTCGACTGGTACAGCAAACGCCCAAGCCTGTGGGTTGAACCGACCACGGCCTGGGGCGAAGGCTCCATCGACTTGCTGGAAATCCCCACCACTGGCGAAACCCTGGACAATATCGTGGCCTTCTGGACCCCGAAAAAGCCCGTGGCCGCCGGTGATTCGCTCAACTACGGCTACAAGCTGTACTGGAGCGCACTGCCGCCGGTGAGCACGCCGCTGGCACAGGTCGACGCGACCCGTTCGGGCATGGGCGGCTTTACCGAAGGCTGGGCACCCGGCGAGCATTATCCGAAGGTATGGGCGCGGCGTTTCGCCGTAGACTTCAAGGGCGGCGGCCTGGATCGCCTGCCAGCGGGCACCGGCATCGAGCCGGTGGTGACTTGTTCCCATGGTGAGGTGAAGGATTTCAGCGTGCTGGTGCTGGATAACATCAAGGGCTATCGCATCCTGTTCGACTGGTACCCCACCAGCGACAGCGTGGAACCCGTCGAATTGCGCCTGTTTATACGAACCCAGGACCGCACCCTGAGTGAAACCTGGCTGTATCAGTACTTCCCGCCAGCACCGGAGCAGCGCAAGTACACCTGAAACTAACCGCCTGATCATTCCCACGCCGCAGCGTGGGAATGATCACAGGTGGCTTAGAACCGCGACACGCTTTTCATCGCACCAATCAGATACCGCATCGCCACCTGATCGCTCTCGGTCAGCGCCCGGTATTGCACCAGCAACTCCATCTCATCTGAACTCAACCTTCGACCCCGCAAGGACATCCGACGGCTCAGAAAAGACGCCACCGCACCCGCTACGCCATAGGACTTGGCCATGGACCGCTACTCCTGATATCAGTCAAACACTCCTGGTGCCCATTTCCAAACTCCCGGGAAGCGCAACGGCTTCGCGGACCAACCGCCTGTCTCCCTGGGCCAGGAGTCGGGCTTACCCTTAGCGTAGAAACTATCTCATCATTCGTGGGATTTTTTTAGAGTATTAACTTAAAAAATAACGGCGGTAATAAAAACCTACAGCCATTACTCACGCAGGGGTCGATACAGGTGAATGTCTAGCGGTTCTTGCGCATAAAGCTCAGCGTGGGGTTGCTGCAACAGACGGCAACCATGGCGCAGGTAAAAGTCCACAGTGTTACGCGACTCCGTCGCCGAGATATAGAGCGCTTGGGCCCCCACTTGCCGGCCGTGCTCGCAAGCCAGCGCCAACAACCGACCGCCCAGGCCAGAACCGCGGGCACTGTGGCTGACATGCAGGAATTTCAGCTGCCGCATCAGCAGGCCCTGGTGATGGAACGGCCGATTGTCCACCACCACTGCGGCAACCAGCACCTGGCCGTCGAATACGCCCCATAACCACCCGCCGCGCTGGAGGCAGGCACGCAGCGCCACCGCATCCTGTTCAGCCTCGCCTTCGGGCCAGCCGCGCATATCATGATGTGTGGCATACAACACCAGTTCGCCGCAGTCCATGCGATAGCACGCCGGGATCAGCTCCGTACGATCGATGGTAGCCAGCAAAGGGATATCGTCTTCGGTTAACGCGCGTTCCACCAGCATAAGCTTCTCCTGCTTAACAACCGCCAAGGATCAGCCTTCCTATAAACGCGAGCAAGAAAAAACCCACCGTATCAGGGTGGGTTTGGCACAGAGGTAAGTAGGGTCAATCCCGCAGATCCGACTCATGGATCGGCTGGTCCCGATGGGTTGCCCGCTGGTACTGCGCCGGCCAGATGGCTTTGCGTCCGCCCAGGTCATCGTCGGCATGCAACGGCCAGTACGGGTCGCGCAGCAGTTCACGGGCCAGAAAAATAATGTCAGCCTGGCAGGTACGCAGGATGTGCTCGGCCTGGGCCGGTTCGGTAATCATGCCGACCGTGCCGGTGGCGATGCCCGATTCCTTGCGCACGCGCTCGGCGAAGCGCGTCTGGTAGCCGGGGCCGGTGGGAATCTCGGCTTTGGCGGCGGTACCACCGGACGACACGTCGACCAGATCCACCCCGAGGTCTTTCAGGCGGCGCGCCAATTCCACGGTCTCATCCGGGTTCCAGCCGTCTTCCACCCAATCGGTGGCCGACACGCGTACAAACAGCGGCAACTCCTCAGGCCACACGGCGCGCACGGCCTTGGTGACTTCCAGCACCAGGCGAATGCGGTTTTCGAAGGAGCCGCCGTAGTGGTCCTGACGCTGGTTGCTGATCGGCGAGAGAAACTGGTGCAGCAGGTACCCGTGGGCGGCGTGGATTTCCACCACTTCAAAGCCAGCGGTCAAGGCGCGCCTGGCGGCGGCGACAAAGTCGGCGATTACTTGCTGGATCTGCCCTTCGTCCAATGGCTTGGGCTGGGTGTGATTGGGGTCAAACGCAATTGGCGAAGGCCCCACCGGCACCCAGCCGCCCTCCTCCGGCTTGACGCTGCCGTGTTTGCCGATCCATGGCCGGTGGGTGCTGGCCTTACGCCCGGCGTGGGCCAATTGAATACCCGCCACCGCGCCCTGGGCCGCGATAAAACGGGTGATGCGCCGCAATGGTTCGATCTGGGTGTCGTTCCACAGACCCAGGTCCTGGGCGGTGATACGGCCATCGGCGGTCACCGCCGTGGCCTCGGTAAAAATCAGCCCGGCGCCACCCACGGCCCGGCTGCCGAGGTGCACCAGGTGCCAGTCATTGGCCAGGCCATCGTCGCTGGAGTATTGGCACATGGGTGAAACCGCGATGCGGTTTAGCAGGGTCAATTGGCGCAGGGTATAAGGTTCGAGCAGCTGACTCATGGCGCACCTCTTCTGGGTTCTGTGGGCACTGTTCAACAGTGCATAGAGCCTAGTCGACAACCATCGTTTGCACAGGGTTCAGAAAGGAAAGCGGGAGCCGATTGCCGGCTCCCGGTAGGCAGCGCCTTACATCTCGACCTGGGTGCCCAGCTCGATCACACGGTTGACCGGCAGTTTGAAGAACCGCAGGTTGCCGTTGGCGTTTTTCAACATGAAGGCAAACAACACTTCACGCCAACGGGCCATGCCTTTGATGCGCGAGGCAATTACCGTTTCACGGCTGAGGAAGTAGGTGGTGCGCATCGGGCTGAAGTCCAGGTCATCCAGATGGCACAGTTTCAGCGCTTCAGGCACGTCCGGTTCATCGGTGAACCCGAAGTGCAGGATCACCCGGAAGAAGCCTTCGCCATAGGCATCCACCTCGAAGCGTCGCGCCGCAGGCACCCGTGGAATGTCTTCGTAGACCACGGTCAACAGCACCACCTGCTCATGCAGCACCTGGTTATGCAGCAGGTTGTGCAACAGCGCATGGGGCACGGCGTCGGGCCGCGCGGTGAGGAACACCGCCGTGCCCTGAACGCGATGGGGCGGCTGTACGCGGATACTGCTGATAAAGATCGGCAACGGCAGGCCACCCTCGTCGAGACGGCCGACCAGCAATTGCTTGCCGCGCTTCCAGGTGGTCATCAGCACGAACAGCACGATCCCCGCCAGTACCGGGAAGGCGCCGCCCTGGAGGATCTTCGGCGCGTTGGCGGCGAAGAACAGGCCATCCACCAACAGGCAGCAGAGCAACAGCGGCACGGCCAGCACCGGTGGCCATTTCCACAGCAGCAGCATCACCGCTGATACCAGGATGGTGGTCATCAGCATGGTGCCGGTCACCGCCACACCGTAGGCCGAGGCCAGAGCGCCGGAGGATTCGAAACCCAGCACCAGCAGGATCACGCCGACCATCAACGACCAGTTCACTGCACCAATGTAGATCTGGCCCTGTTCGGCACTGGAGGTGTGCTGGATATGCATGCGCGGGATGTAACCCAGCTGGATTGCCTGGCGGGTCAACGAGAACGCGCCGGAAATCACCGCCTGGGAAGCAATCACCGTGGCCATGGTGGACAAGCCCACCAACGGGACCAGTGCCCAGCTCGGCGCCAGCAGGTAGAACGGGTTGCGCGCCGCCTCCGGATCGCCCAGCAGCATCGCGCCCTGGCCAAAATAGTTCAGCACCAGCGCCGGCAGCACCAGCAGGAACCAGGCGCGGGCGATGGGTTTGCGGCCAAAGTGGCCCATGTCGGCGTACAACGCTTCAGCGCCGGTCAATGCCAGCACCACCGCGCCGAGGATCGCCACGCCAATACCGGGGTGAACCATGAAGAAGCGCACGCCCCATGCCGGGTTCAGCGCATTGAGCACTTCGGGTTGCTGCAGAATGCCGTACACCCCCAGGCCGCCCAATACCAGGAACCAGGTAACCATCACCGGGCCAAACAGCTTGCCGATGCGGTCGGTGCCGTGTTTCTGGATCAGGAACAGCGCCACCAGCACCACCAGGGCAATGGGCACTACCCATTTTTCCAGGCCGTCGAACGCCAGTTCCAAGCCTTCGATGGCCGACAACACCGAAATTGCCGGGGTGATCATACTGTCGCCGTAGAACAACGCCGCGCCACACAGGCCACACACCACCAGGAAACTGCGCAATTTCGTGCGCTTCCCGGCAGCTCGCCGGGCCAACGCGGTGAGGGCCATGATGCCGCCCTCGCCCTGGTTGTCGGCACGCAGCACGAACAATACGTACTTGATCGACACCACCCAGATCAGCGACCAGAAGATCAGCGCCAGGATCCCCAGGACGCCGTCATGGTTGACCTGCACCCCATAACCACCGTTGAACACCTCTTTAAGGGTGTAGAGCGGGCTGGTCCCGATATCGCCATAAACCACCCCGACCGCCGCTACCAGCATGCCAATCGGCTTGGCTTTTGAATGCTCGGCACCTGCTGCCTGACTACTTGCCTGACCCATCAACCACTCCTGCCCTTTGACCTGAGGTCTTTTATAAACAGCGCTTCTAAGCTGACCCTAGCATGCGCCGTTTTACTTCTCGTAACAGACGTTTTATTGACCCAAGGGCTTTACCCGTGCGCAACGGCGCGAAGCATAGCGCAGCACTCGTCGTATTTCCCCGTTCAAGTGAACGGGGTGTCGTTTTAGGCAATCAGTCATAGCGGGCACAGCAGCACTTTGGCGCCTTTTTGCCTGCATTGATCACATTTACGGCCAACCGTATATTCCTGGCCCGGCTCAGTCGTGCTGCGTGGGTGGTGTGAGCAGGAGCGCCTTGGCCGGATTACCTGATCAGTCATTCGTGCATTCGCATGGCGGGCAGTCGATATAAAAACTCAACTATCGGACTGTCTCTTTTAAGGTACACTCCTCATGTACGAAGTGAAACACGTACTGTCAATCAACGGCGTGGATATCTACCAGGCTTGGCTGGATACAGTGCAGGACACGCGTTCGAAAGCAAGAATCACCACCAGAGTGGATCGGGCGTCCCTTGGTCACTTTGGCGTTACCGAGCCAGTGGGTGATGGGGTCTTTGAGATGAAGCTCGATTTCGGCCCGGGGTTTCGCGTGTATTACGCAGTCCAGGATCGAAAAATCATTTTCCTATTGGGCGGTGGTTCGAAGGCCAGACAGCAGAACGATATCGATCAGGCCAAGGCTCTCTGGAAATCTTACAAGGTGCAGCAAAAATGACCATTCGTACCCGCCCGCACGAAGATAGCGTTCTGGAAATGCTTCGCAACGACGAAGCATTCGCCCTGGAATATTTATCTGTCGCGCTTGAGGAAATAGATGAAGCCGGTGGCGAGGACGCTTTCCTTGTCGCTATCCGTCGAGTGGCGGAAGCTCGTGGTGGGATGCTCAGCTTGTCGCAGAACACAGGACTCAATCGAGCAAACCTCTACAGGTCCATCGGCGTCGGCGGTGATCCTAAGCTCTCCACTTTGCTTAAAGTCCTCCAGGCGTTAGGTGTGGGCATGTCTAAAGTGGTATCGCACCGAACAGAACAAGACGTCCAGGCTTAAGCGCGCGCCAGTAGCTATGGGGATTACCCGGCGCAGCACTCGTCGCATTTCCCTGCATAAAGCTGGTCAAGTGCGCTGCCCGCCGATAGAATTGCGCACTTTTTGATCAGAGGCGCACCAAGCGCCCATCCGTTGCCTTGTCGTGCACGACCGGCAGCGTCATTCAATACCGAGGTTAGACATGTCCACCACCATCGCAAAAGCCAACCCCAAGGTTGGCTTTGTTTCCCTGGGTTGCCCGAAGGCGCTTGTCGACTCCGAGCGCATCCTCACGCAATTGCGTATGGAAGGCTACGACGTCGTGTCCACTTACCAGGACGCCGATGTGGTGGTGGTCAACACCTGTGGCTTCATCGACTCGGCCAAGGCCGAATCCCTGGAAGTGATCGGCGAAGCCATCAAGGAAAACGGCAAGGTCATCGTGACCGGCTGCATGGGGGTGGAAGAAGGCAATATCCGCAACGTGCACCCGAGTGTGCTGGCGGTGACCGGCCCGCAGCAGTACGAGCAAGTGGTCAACGCTGTGCACGAGGTGGTGCCGCCACGCCAGGATCACAACCCGCTGATCGACCTGGTGCCGCCTCAAGGCATCAAGCTGACCCCGCGTCACTACGCATATCTGAAGATTTCCGAAGGCTGCAACCACAGCTGCAGCTTCTGCATCATCCCGTCGATGCGCGGCAAACTGGTAAGCCGCCCGGTGGGTGATGTGCTCGACGAGGCCCAGCGCCTGGTCAAGTCTGGCGTCAAGGAGTTGCTGGTGATCTCCCAGGACACCAGCGCCTACGGCGTCGATGTGAAATACCGCACCGGTTTCTGGAACGGCGCGCCGGTGAAAACCCGTATGACCGAGCTGTGCGAAGCCCTCAGCAGCCTGGGCGTGTGGGTGCGCCTGCACTATGTTTACCCGTACCCGCACGTGGACGAGTTGATCCCGTTGATGGCCGCCGGCAAGATCCTGCCGTACCTGGATATCCCGTTCCAGCACGCCAGCCCGAAAGTGCTCAAGGCGATGAAACGCCCGGCGTTCGAAGACAAGACCCTGGCACGCATCAAGAACTGGCGCGAGATCTGCCCGGAGCTGATCATCCGCTCCACCTTCATCGTCGGTTTCCCCGGCGAGACCGAGGAAGACTTCCAGTACCTGTTGGACTGGCTGACCGAAGCGCAGCTAGACCGCGTCGGTTGCTTCCAGTATTCGCCGGTGGAAGGTGCACCGGCCAACCTGCTGGACTTGGCCGTGGTGCCGGACGACGTCAAGCAAGACCGTTGGGAGCGCTTCATGGCGCACCAGCAGGCCATCAGCTCGGCACGCCTGCAACTGCGCATCGGCAAGGAAATCGAAGTGCTGATCGATGAAGTCGACGAGCAAGGCGCGGTGGGTCGTTGCTTCTTCGACGCCCCTGAAATTGACGGTAACGTGTTTATCGACGATGCCAGCGGCCTGAAGCCGGGTGACAAAGTCTGGTGCACCGTGACCGACGCCGACGAGTACGACTTGTGGGCTGAAAAGCGCGACTGATCGCAACGGTGATAAAAAAGCCTCGCCTCTGAGAAGATGCGGGGCTTTTTTAGGTCTATCGTATTGTCCATCAACCCCGAATACAGCAGGGACAGCGGGTATGCGTCAGCATTCGGTGATTCACACACCTAAAACCAGCGACTACACGCGCCTGGTGCAGATCTGGGAGGACTCGGTACGCGCCACCCACGACTTCCTCCCGGACAGCTATATCGACATGTTGAAAAACCTGGTGCTGACCCGCTACCTCGATGCGGTCATGCTGATCTGCACCAAGGACTCATGCCAACGCATCACCGGGTTCGCCGGAGTGTCGGGGGGCAAAGTGGAAATGCTGTTTATCGACCCGCACCACCGTGGCCAGGGACTGGGCCGGCAATTGCTGGGTTACGCGATCGAACACATGAATGCCGATGAACTGGACGTCAACGAACAAAACCCCCAGGCCCTGGGTTTTTACCTCAAGCAAGGCTTCGAGGTGATCGGGCGAACGGACCATGATGGGCTTGGGCAGCCTTATCCATTGTTGCACCTGCGTCTGCGCCAGCAGCAACAGGCCCGTAATGCCTGAACTGTGGGAGCTGGCTTGCCTGCGAAGGCGTCGGGTCAGTCTACCCATCCGATGCTGGTATACCGCCATCGCAGGCAAGCCAGCTCCCACATTTGACCCGTGTTGTGTCAGTTAAGTAATTGTTATGGCCCATGTGCTGAAATGGGGCCGGGATTAACCGGCGCCAGGCAGGTACAATAGTGGCCCCCTTTTGTTACGGCCCTTGTCATGACTGACCCCATACGCCTCTCCAAACGCCTTATCGAACTGGTCGGTTGCTCCCGTCGGGAGGCTGAGTTGTTTATCGAAGGCGGCTGGGTCTCGGTGGACGGCGAAGTGATCGACGAGCCGCAGTTCAAGGTCACTGACGAGAAGGTCGAGCTGGACCCGGAAGCTAAAGCCACCGCGCCAGAGCCGGTGACTATCCTGCTGCACGCTCCCGCAGGCGTGGATGCTGAAACCGCCATGGCCTCGATCAGCGCCGAAACCCTGTCTGAAGAGCACCGTTTCGGCAAGCGCCCGCTCAAGGGGCACTTTCTGCGCCTGAGCGCCAGCGCCGACCTGCAAGCCAAGGCCAGTGGCCTGCTAGTGTTCACCCAAGACTGGAAGATTCTGCGCAAGTTGACCGCCGATGCCGCCAAAATCGAGCAGGAATACGTGGTGGAAGTCGAAGGCGACATGGTTGCCCACGGCCTTAACCGCTTGAACCACGGCCTGACCTACAAAGGCAAAGAGCTGCCTGCCGTCAAAGCCAGCTGGCAGAACGAGAACCGCCTGCGCTTTGCGATGAAAAACCCGCAACCCGGCGTGATCGCGCTGTTCTGCGAAGCCGTTGGCCTGAAAGTCATCGCCATCCGCCGCATCCGCATCGGCGGCGTGTCCATCGGCAAGGTGCCAGTGGGCCAATGGCGTTACCTGTCCGGCAAAGAAAAGTTTTAAGCCGTTCCCTTTTCCCGACACCGCCTGATTCCGGCGGTGTCATCAGTTGAATACCAGGATTGCCCACCATGATTCACAACGACGTACTGCGCAGCGTGCGCTACATGCTCGACATCAGCGACAACAAGATGGTCGAGATCATCAAGCTCGGCGGCATGGACGTGACCAAGGAAGACCTGCTGACCTACCTCAAGAAAGATGAGGAAGAAGGCTTCGTGTTCTGCCCGGATGAAGTCATGGCCCACTTCCTCGATGGTCTGGTGATCTTCAAGCGCGGCAAGGACGAAAGCCGCCCGCCGCAACCGATCGAAACCCCGGTGACCAACAACATCATCCTGAAAAAGCTGCGCGTGGCCTTCGAACTGAAGGAAGACGACATGCATGCAATCCTCAAGGCGGCGGAGTTCCCGGTGTCCAAGCCAGAGCTGAGCGCGCTGTTCCGCAAGTTTGGTCATACCAACTACCGCACCTGTGGCGATCAGTTGCTGCGTAACTTCCTCAAGGGCCTGACCTTGCGGGTCCGTGCCTAAGCCATGAGTTACCAGGTCTCGCCCGTCGGCTTCGTACGCTCCTGTTTCAAGGAGAAGTTCGCCATCCCGCGCCAACCGCAACTGGCACCGGCTGCCCGTGGCGTGCTGGAGCTGGTGGCGCCGTTCGACCAGGGTGAGGCGGTGCAGGGGCTGGAGCAGGTCAGCCATGTGTGGCTGCTGTTTCTGTTTCATCAGGCCCTGGAAGACAAACCACGCCTGAAAGTGCGCCCGCCACGCCTGGGCGGCAATACGTCCATGGGCGTGTTTGCCACCCGCGCAACCCATCGCCCCAATGGCATCGGCCAGTCGGTGGTGAAGCTGGACAAGGTGGAACGGGGGCGCCTGTGGATTTCCGGCATAGATTTGCTCGATGGCACGCCGGTGTTGGATATCAAGCCGTATGTGCCTTATGCCGATATCGTGGATGCGGCCACCAACGACATCGCCAGCGATGCGCCCGCGCTGATCGGCGTGCAATGGCTCAAGGCTGCACTGCAACAGGCGCAAGGCCATGCACAGCGCCTTGGTGAACCGTTGGTGGAGTTGATTGAACAGTGTCTGGCACAGGACCCGCGGCCGGCGTATCAGGTTCCTACCTCAGAACGGGAATACGGTGTGCGGTTCTGGGACGTGGATGTGCGCTGGCACTACCCGGAGCCGGGGATGATTTGTGTGCTGGAAGTGGTTTCGGCGCAGTAAATCGCAGAAACGCAAAAGCCCGCGCTGCCTTCACAGGCAACGCGGGCTTTTCTTTGCAACGCATTCGACTGTAGGAGCGAGCTTGCTCGCGAAAAACGAGCAGGCACCGCGTTCAGTCAAGATGCCAGCGTTATCGTTGGCGTTCTTCGCGAGCAAGCTCGCTCCTACAAGTGACCCGAAGTCACTTCTCGACGAACGCACGCTCGATCAGGTAGTCACCCGGCTCACGCATCCGTGGCGAAACCTTGAGGCCGAAGCTGTTCAACACTTCGCTGGTCTCATCCAACATACTTGGGCTGCCACACAGCATGGCGCGGTCGTCTTCGGGGTTGATCGGCGGCAGGCCGATGTCGCTGAACAGCTTGCCGCTGCGCATCAGGTCGGTCAGGCGGCCTTCGTTTTCGAACGGCTCGCGGGTCACGGTCGGGTAGTAGATCAACTTGTCACGCAGGGCCTCACCGAAGAACTCGTTCTGCGGCAGGTGCTCGGTGATGAATTCGCGGTAGGCGACTTCGTTGACGTAGCGCACGCCGTGGCACAGGATGACTTTTTCGAAGCGCTCGTAGGTCTCAGGGTCCTGGATCACACTCATGAACGGGGCGAGGCCAGTACCGGTGCTGAGCAGGTACAGGTGTTTGCCCGGCTTCAAATCGTCAAGCACCAGGGTGCCCGTCGGTTTTTTGCTGATGATGATCTCGTCGCCTTCCTTCAAATGCTGCAATTGGGAAGTCAGCGGGCCATCGGGCACCTTGATGCTGAAGAACTCCAGATGCTCTTCCCAGTTCGGGCTGGCAATGGAGTAAGCGCGCATGAGCGGGCGGCCGTTGGGCTGTTGCAGGCCGATCATCACGAACTGACCGTTCTCGAAGCGCAGGCCCGGATCGCGGGTGCACTTGAAGCTGAACAGAGTGTCGTTCCAGTGATGAACACTGAGGACACGCTCGTGGTTCATGTTGCTCATGTACGGGGGACTCCTGGAAATGGGTCTGCGCCAAAGGTATGGATGCGCAATTGCACAGCATTCTAATGGCGGCGACAATATCTGTTAACTGGATTATTAAGATAAGGGTTATCGGTTATATCGATATGCGATTTACTCTCCGTCAACTGCAAGTTTTCGTCGCCGTCGCCCAGCAGGAAAGCGTCTCGCGCGCTGCTGGCCTTCTGGCCTTATCTCAATCCGCCGCCAGCACCTCAATTACCGAGCTGGAGCGTCAATCCAGCTGCCAATTATTCGACCGCGCCGGCAAACGCCTGAGTCTCAACGCCCTCGGTCACCAGCTGTTACCCCAGGCCGTGGCATTGCTGGACCAAGCCAAGGAGATCGAAGACCTGCTCAACGGCAAGTCCGGCTTCGGTTCCCTGGCAGTCGGCGCCACCCTGACCATCGGCAATTACCTGGCGACACTGCTGATTGGTAGCTTTATGCAGCAGCATCCCGAGAGCCAGGTGAAACTGCATGTGCAGAACACTGCGCATATCGTGCATCAGGTGGCGCACTACGAAATTGACCTGGGTCTAATCGAAGGTGACTGCAGCCACCCGGATATCGAGGTACAGACGTGGGTAGAAGATGAGCTGGTGGTGTTCTGTGCGCCCCAGCATCATTTGGCCAAGCGTGGCGTGGCCACCATGGACGAGTTGACCCACGAAGCGTGGATCCTGCGAGAACAAGGCTCGGGCACGCGCCTGACCTTCGACCAGGCTATGCGTCACCACCGTAGCGCACTGAATATCCGCCTGGAGTTGGAACACACCGAGGCAATCAAGCGAGCTGTGGAGTCAGGCTTGGGGATTGGCTGCATTTCGCGGCTGGCGCTGCGTGATGCCTTCCGCCGTGGCAGCCTGGTGCCGGTAGAAACCCCGGACCTGGACCTGGCCCGGCAGTTCTACTTCATCTGGCACAAGCAGAAGTACCAGACCTCGGCGATGCGCGAGTTTCTCGAACTGTGCCGCGCCTTCACCGCTGGGGTGCAGCGCAGCGACGAGATCGTGCTGCCGAGTATCGCTTGATCGTCAGATCAGGATCACGGCCCATACCAGGGTGATCATGGTCAGTGCCACGAATTGCGCGGCGCTGCCCATGTCCTTGGCGTTTTTCGACAGCGGGTGGCGGTCCAGGGAAATACGGTCAATGGCCGCTTCTACCGCTGAGTTGAGCAATTCGACGATCAGCGCCAACAAACACACTGCAATCAGCAGCGCCCGTTCAACCCGGCTGACCTGCAGGAAAAAGCTCAAGGGGATCAGGATGACGTTCAGCAACACCAACTGGCGGAATGCCGCCTCGCCAGTGAAAGCCGCACGCAGGCCATCCAGGGAATAGCCCCCTGCGTTGAAGATACGTTTGATACCGGTTTGACCCTTGAAAGGCGACATAGATGTAGGCAACTGAACCAAAGAAGTGGGGAAGCTAGATCACGCAAAGTCAAAAAAGCGTGAAGCGGCTGTAACTTAATGTTGCGAGATAGACTCAAGTTGCTGCAAAAGCAACGCCGCCTGAGTGCGCGTACGCACGCCCAACTTACGGAAAATCGCCGTAACGTGGGCCTTGATGGTCGCTTCCGACACACTCAATTCGTAGGCAATCTGCTTGTTCAACAAACCTTCGCAAACCATGGTCAACACCCGGAACTGCTGGGGCGTCAAGCTGGCCAGGCCATCGCGGGCGGCCTTGGCTTCATCGGACACATTGATTTCTTCAAACGCCTGGGGTGGCCAGGACACATCGCCGTCCAACACCGTGCGCACGGCTTTCTGGATATCTTCCATTGCGCTGGACTTGGGAATGAAACCGCTGGCGCCAAACTCCT
This sequence comes from Pseudomonas sp. PA-1-3F, assembly GCF_021609665.1. Classification (NCBI taxonomy): domain Bacteria; kingdom Pseudomonadati; phylum Pseudomonadota; class Gammaproteobacteria; order Pseudomonadales; family Pseudomonadaceae; genus Pseudomonas; species Pseudomonas sp. PA-1-3F. The sequence continues at coordinate 114,689 of NZ_WJZD01000019.1, forward strand.
TGGAGCGCACCACCACGTCGGCTTCTTCCTGGGCCGACACCATCACCACGGGGATCTGCGGGTATTGGCCACGCAGCAGCACCAGCCCGGAAAAACCGTAGGCGCCCGGCATGTTCAGGTCGAGCAACACCAGGTCCCAGTCGGATTTTTCAGTCAGGCGGGCTTCCAGTTCGGCAATGCTGGCTACTTCGACCAAACGTACATCGGGGCCAAGGCCCAGGGTTACGGCCTGATGCAGTGCGCTGCGAAACAGCGGGTGGTCATCGGCAATCAGGATTTCGTATGTGGCCATTGGTTAAATGATCCTGTTTTTTATGGGAGCCCTGATGGGTTCAGGGTTCACCAATACACGAGGCGACGGCCGGGCAGCGATCGCCACAGGGCCCGCTCAACGTCAAAAACACATGAAACGACGTCGATAATTCACGGTTGCGCCCAATCGGCGCACAGCATGCCCAGCGTAGCCTGGAGGGTCAAGCACTACGCCCGTGGGGATTTTAGCGGGTTGCGGGCTTACAGTGCCATCATGCAAACGTCGTGTGGTTATCCCGCCGGGATGTAGGGTGCAAGGCGCGTATGCACGGTGTCTGCCGCATCCAGTGGCAGTTGGAACTTGGCAGCCAGGTAATGGGTGCTGAACACATCGAGATAGGCATCCAGCACTTCGCTGGCGGCCAGGTCATCGGCCAGCTCCAGGCACAGCGCCGCCACCTCGGCGGTGCAGAAGTGGTCATCACGCTTGGAGCGCCGTAGCTTGTAACGCGACAGTTGCTCGGGTGCCAGGCTCAGCACCGGTAAATGTTCCAGATAGGGACTTTTGCGAAACATCTTGCGCGCTTCGCTCCAGGTGCCGTCCAGCAGGATGAACAGTGGGCGCTTGCCCTCCTCCACGCGCACTTCACTGACCACCCGTTGCGGCGCCACGAATTCACCGGGAAATACGATGTAGGGTTGCCACTGCGGGTCGGCCAGCAACCTGAGCAACTCGGGGTCGACTTCGGTACGCGACCAGGCAAACGCGGTGGTGTCGTGTATGACATCGGCGATCAGCCAGCCCGTGTTACTGGGCTTCATCGGTTCAACGTCATGCATCAATAGGCACATGGCGGACTTGGCTTCTACCTGAGGCCGCCAGGCACACAGGCAGTACTCAGGAATGACCCGACAGCCGGGACAGCGCTCAGCACGGGAACCCCGATTGAGAAACGGCCTGACGGCACGCGCCAGACGCTGGGTACGCAAACGGGAGACGGCGTGACTCATCGGGCACGCGGCGCAGTAGGAGAAATCGACACGGAACAAACTCGTGAAAAACAGAAGTCCCGCAGTTTACCAGCGATACGCCTGGCTGTAGTGGCAAGGGCTCACCTATAATTGCGCGCCACTGAACGCACAGCCCAGTGGCTGGTCTATGCACCAGTAACCGAATCAGGAGAGTTTCATGCTGCGTTCCATGCTGCGCCTTGTTGCCCCATCCGTCGCCCTTGCGCTGGTCTTGCCTATGGGCGCCCACGCGGCCTCGCTGCTGGAGGCTCAAATGAACAAGAAGCTGCAAAGCGTCGCGGCCGAAAGCAACAAGGACCTGCCCCGGGAAATCGATGAAAAAACCCTGGAAGTCGCCTACACCGTTGAAGGGATGCAACTGATCGATCACCTCAGCGTGCTGCCTGACCGTGCCGAACAGATGCGCGCCAACCCCAAGGCTGTGTATTTCCAGCTGGGCCGCAGTGTGTGCACCAACCCGGGCTACCGCGAGCTGATGGCCAAGGGCGCAGTGATGCGCTACGAAATTACCGAGAACAAGACCAATCGCCCGGTGGCTTCCGTCAAGTTCGCAGAGGCCGATTGCCCGGCTCCGGCGAAAAAGAAAAAGTAACCTCTGCTTGACCCTCCCGCGCTGCTTCCCAGCGGCGCGCACGCTTCCTCTGCGTTTGCCACCAACGACTAAACTGCGTAATGAACCCCCAATAAGCGGTTGCCAGCCAAGGGTTTTTCGGCCCATGATCAGTTCATCCCAGATGCCCGCCCACCACAGTTTTTAATGCTGTTCTGTCATATTTTCAGGGCAAAAAAAGGCCTGCCCTCTTGCGGCATGCCGCGACACAAGCAGTGTCGTGGCCCAGGCGACGTTCTCGTCGACTACCCAGGCCCTGTAAAGAAGGAGAAATTGAATGCCTTATGAATCGAATGATTTGCTGCTTCGTCATTTTGAAGAAAACGGGACCGACCTCACTCAGCAGGTCGACGCACAAATTCAGTTGATCGCCCCCAACAGCCCGAATATCCCTCTTTATCGAGACATGATCCTCACCGTCCTGCGCATGGCCCAGGACGACCGTGATCGCTGGAACGCCAAGATCACCCTGCGTGCCATCCGTGAACTGGACCATGCCTTTCGGGTGCTCGAACAATTCAAGGGCCGGCGCAAAGTCACGGTATTCGGCTCGGCGCGTACGCCAGTGGAAAGCCCGCTGTATGCGCTGGCCCGAGAGGTGGGTGCGGCGTTGGCACGTTCCGACCTGATGGTCATCACCGGTGGCGGTGGCGGGATCATGGCCGCAGCCCACGAAGGCGCGGGCCTGGAGCACAGCCTGGGGTTCAATATCACCCTGCCCTTTGAACAGCATGCCAACCCAACCATTGATGGCACCGACAACCTGCTGTCATTCCACTTCTTCTTTACCCGTAAGCTGTTCTTCGTCAAAGAAGCCGACGCGCTGGTGTTGTGCCCTGGCGGCTTCGGCACCCTCGACGAGGCATTGGAAGTGCTGACCCTGATCCAGACCGGCAAGAGCCCGCTGGTGCCGGTAGTGCTACTGGATGCGCCGGGCGGTGGATTCTGGCAAGGCGCCCTGGATTTCATCCGCAGCCAGCTGGAAGCCAATCGCTACATCCTGCCCACCGACCTCAAACTGGTCCGCCTGGTCTACAGCGCCGAAGAGGCGGTGGACGAAATCAACCAGTTCTACGCCAACTTCCACTCCACCCGTTGGCTTAAGCGTGAGTTTGTGGTGCGCATGAATCATCCACTGAGTGACCGCGCCCTGGCCCATATGCAGCAAGCGTTTGCCAGCCTGCGGCTCAGTGGCGAGTTCCAGCAACTCGCCTATACGGGCGAAGACCATGACGAACCGAGGTTCAGCCATTTGACGCGTTTGGTGTTCAATTTCAACGGTCGCGATCAGGGGCGATTGCGGGAGTTGGTGGATTACATCAACCTGCCGGAGAACTGGGCACAGGCCCAGGGCAAGGCACAGCAACGGATGACACCAGAAACAGCGTGATTGCAGGCAAAAAAAAGGCCCACTATTTTCATAGTGGGCCTTTTGTTTTTTGCTCAGTCGTCCATATCCCGACCGCTCAATAAGCGGCTGATCATGTCCATCGAAAACCCGCGATAACTCAAGAAGCGACCTTGCTTCGCACGCTCCTTGGCATCAATAGGAAGATGCCCAGCAAACTTGCGACGCCAGGTTTCCTCCAACTGCGACTGCCAACTGATACCGCACTCACGTAGCGCAAGGTCAATATCGGCACGTTGCAGTCCACGCTGGCTCAACTCTTCGCGAATCCGCGCAGGTCCATAACCGGAGCGTGCGCGGTAAGACACAAAGCTTTCGAGGTAACGGGCTTCCGACAACAGCCCTTCTTCCGTCAACCGGTCGAGGGCTGTTTCGATCATCTCAGGCTCTGCGCCGCGCTGACGCAACTTACGTGTCAGCTCGACTCGACCATGCTCGCGGCGAGCGAGCAGGTCCATCGCAGTGCGCCGAACGGCGACGAGTGTATCCAGTACAACAGTCATCGCTTGCTTCAGACGTCAGTATCGGCTTCTTCCATTTCATCTACCGGCTCGCGGTTGGCAGCCGCCTTCACGTCCGGCGCTGCGGTCAACAGCTTGTCGCGGATCTGCTTCTCAAGCGTGGCAGCGATATCCGGGTTATCCGCCAGGAACTTGGCCGAGTTGGCCTTGCCCTGACCGATCTTGCTGCCGTTGTAGGCATACCAGGCACCGGACTTCTCGACGAAACCGTGCAGTACGCCCAGGTCGATCATCTCGCCGTTCAGGTAGATACCCTTGCCGTAGAGAATCTGGAACTCAGCCTGACGGAATGGCGGGGCCACTTTGTTCTTCACGACCTTGACGCGGGTTTCGCTACCAACAACCTCGTCACCTTCCTTCACCGCGCCCGTACGGCGGATATCCAGACGGACCGAAGCGTAGAACTTCAGCGCGTTACCACCGGTGGTGGTTTCCGGGCTGCCGAACATCACGCCGATCTTCATACGGATCTGGTTGATGAAGATCACCAGGCAGTTGGCGTTCTTGATGTTACCGGTAATTTTACGCAGCGCCTGGGACATCAGGCGGGCTTGCAGGCCCACGTGCATGTCGCCCATTTCGCCTTCGATTTCAGCCTTGGGCACCAGGGCTGCCACGGAGTCGACCACGATCACGTCGATGGCGTTGGAGCGCACGAGCATGTCGGTGATTTCCAGGGCTTGCTCGCCGGTGTCCGGCTGGGAAACCAGCAGGTCATCAACGTTGACGCCCAGCTTGCCGGCGTATTCAGGATCCAGGGCGTGCTCGGCGTCGACGAACGCACAGGTGGCGCCCATTTTCTGCGCCTGAGCAATCACCGACAGGGTCAGGGTGGTTTTACCGGAAGATTCAGGACCGTAGATTTCAACGATACGGCCTTTTGGCAGGCCGCCAATGCCGAGCGCAATGTCCAGACCCAGAGAGCCAGTGGAAATAGCCGGGATCGCCTGACGGTCGTGATCGCCCATACGCATTACGGCACCCTTGCCGAATTGACGTTCGATCTGACCCAGGGCCGCAGCCAAGGCTTTCTTCTTGTTGTCGTCCATTAAAGTCCTCACGTAATCAATAAGGCCTGACGGCCAACACCTGTATAAGTAGACAGTATTGTTCCACAAAGATCCGAGATCGCCTACCCCTGATTGTCTATTTCTGCTGCAGCTCGTCGCAACAAGCCCTCCAGCGCGGCTTTTACCGTTTGTCGGCGGACCTCGTCGCGGTTGCCGGTGAAGTGCGCAAGCTCAGCCGTCACCTCTTCGCCCACGGCAAAAGCCAGCCAAACGGTGCCCACCGGCTTGTCCGGCGAACCGCCATCAGGGCCGGCAACACCGCTGACCGCCACGGCAAACCGCGCCAGGCTTTTTTCCTGCGCGCCGCGGGCCATCGCCTCCACCACTTCCTGGCTGACGGCCCCGACTTTGGCGAACAGTTTTTCCGGTACATTCAACTGCCGGGTCTTCTGTCGGTTGGAATAAGTGACATAGCCCGCCTCGAACCAGGCCGAACTGCCCGGGATCCGCGTGATGGCTTCGGCGATGCCGCCGCCGGTACAGGACTCGGCAGTGGTGACGTGGGCACTGAGCACCTGCAAACGGCGACCCAGTTCGGCAGCCAGTTGAGTGATTTCCTTCACGGTCGTCTCCAGGAATGGGCGGGGGTTTGCCTACCCTACAGGAGCCCATCGACCATGCAAGGTACAGAGTGCATCAAGACGCTAATGCGCGACGGCCTGCACGTAGGCCTGGCAAGCACGCAAGGCGATCAGGGCGTTATCGCCGTCGTCGGTGATGCGGATAATTCGCTGAGCATGCGCCGGGTCAAGTCGGGCTCGCGAGGTTGCATGAACCACGCCGCCGGGGCTGGGGGCGGCAGGCACTGTGCAGCCAGTGGTGACAGTGGCGAGAAGGACTGACAGCCGCACATCAGCAGTGGCCAGGCGATCGCGCAGAGCCGCTTGATTACGCAGGGCATCGTTCAATTCCTGAATGTGTTGGTGATCGCTAGTAGAGATTTGCTGTTCAAGGGCCAGGCGTTTGGCCTGTTCAGCCTGTTGTTGCTGAAGAATTGCCTGGCTTTGTTGGCTGAGCGCCTGTGTATGTCGGACCGATTGCAGCTCCAGCTGCGCCCCGTATCGCCACGCCTGCACCTGCCAAACAAGCGCCATGAGCAGGCACACACCGACCAAGCGAAACGCACCTAGGAAACGCATAGCACCGCCTTCGCTCGCACCCACAACCGCAAACGATCGTCCAGACCGTTGAGCCCACCATTGATACGGCGAGTGATGGTGGTGAACTGGTCTTTGTCGGCGAGCTCATTGAGGCCGTTGCTTTGCCAGAACCAGGCGGCAGATTCGCAGGCCCACTGTGGCTGCTCCAGCAATTTTGGTTGTCGCAGCAGACGATCGTCACCAAACAGAGCTTGGCTGCACGCCATGTAATTACGGCGCCCGGTGATCTGGATCAACCCCCTGCCCCGATACATTTGCCCATCACCGTCCGCCTCAGGGGTGTTGCCCAGCCGCGCGGCCAAGCTGCCGGTGTCGTACTTGCTCAGGTATTGATCGCTACCCAATTCGCGCACGTACTGTAACTGGGCAGACTCGTGACCGATTTGGGCGAGGAAGGCGGCGACGCGACGGGCCGTATTGATCTGATGCCCCGCAAAGGCCGCATTTAGAAAGGTTAAAAAAATGCCCGCGCGAAGGCGGGCTCCAGGCATTACACCCAGAAGCTGAGCATGTGTGATTACCATGGGTTTTACTCTAAGGAAGGATCTACACCGACAAACCGCTGGCCTGGACCGTACTCCGATAGCCACCTTTTCGCTCGCCCCTGGATTTCACCGTTTTAATCGACCAGCGCCCTTGCATGAACCTCGGCCACGACTCATCCAGCAGCAACAGGCCTTCAGCAGCCAGCGAAGGATTACCCGGGCAGACCACATCGATCTGCAACCCTTCGCGCCCCACCCGCCGCATCTCTCCCTGCGCCGCCGAGCGTGCTTCGTCCTCGCTCTGGTATCGCTGTGTCACCACTTTGAAGGGTGCGATGCCCACCTTGACGACACGCTGTTTTCCGGCTGCCGCGTCCCACCATGACGTTTGCGCGCCGTTGTATTTGGCACGGCTGGTTTCGGTGAAACTGGCGCTGATGAACGCGCGGTCACCTGGACGATTGTCATGGGTAATCGACAACCGTACATCCGGCAGTGCCTTGCCCGACAGCGTCTTGATCTGGCCTTTGCGCCCCAGTACATACAGCTCATCGACAGGCTTGGCCACCGCATCGAAGCGCTTGGCCAGGCGCGTCAGAAAAGCCATGTCGCTTTCATTGGTCTGATCGATGTGCGCGATCGGCTCACCGTCGAGTTCAGGCGCCACACGCGGTGAAAAACCGTATCGGGTGGTCAGTTGGCGAAACAGCGCACCCAGGGTTATCGGCCCATGGCTGGCGGTGCGGCGCTGTTTGAATTCGTGCTCGTCGAACGGTGCCGCCGTGGCCACCAGCACCAGTCTCAATGGGAACATCGACGGCGTGCGCTGGGTAATCTTGAACACACCCTTATCCACCAGGCCCGATTCCAGATAGCCAATACGCAGGCCAATTTTGCCGCCCAGATCGGGCAGCCCTTCAAGCCCCTCGATATCGAGGGTCAACTTCAGTTGATCAGATACAAACCCCGCTGCGTCGGTATGCTCCCACTCCAAGAGCCTCTCGTTGAATAACGCGGCATTGGCTCCGTATAGCTCCACTACAGGTGTAAATCCGAGTGCCATGATGGCTCCTTAATCCCAGGCGGAAACCGGCCGACTCGCAACCGGTTGCGCGTCCAATTCGGGCACCAGCACGCTGACGCCCGCCGGCAGTACCGCGCACTGTTCGGCCAACTCCGGGTTCAAGCACCACAACGCTTCTTCTGCGGCATCATCACTGCGCCCCAGTTCGCGGTAGAGCAACAGGTTCACCGAGTCGCCGGCAATGCTTCGAACCCTACGCATTGACGAACTCCTCCAGTAACAATGTCCAATTGATCACCATGGCCGTCCCGTCGTCGATCACGCTGGCTTGTTTTTCACTGATCGACTGGATGGTCCATAGCCCCCAGTTACGCCCCAACCCGTCCACCAAAGGCAACGGCGCCCGCAGGGCCTGCAGAGTGCGCAACTCATCCAGGCGCGCCATGCCATTGGCACGCGCAGCCTTGCCGCCCAATGCCAGCGTTTCGAGCCCCTGGCCGACCTGGCTGGATTTAGGTTTGCCGGCAATGATGTCGAGACTGACCCAGCCCCCGCTGCTACCACGATCAAGCGTGTCGTAGGCGAACCCACGGGACAGCCCGAAAATAAAAGTACCCAAGACCATCTGTTGTCGCATCACACAGCTCCATCGGTGAGTGCTGCGCCGCGTCGGGTCGCCAGCAGGTTGTCCATCGACAGCGGGGTAAATTGCGCTTCGATCTGTTGCACCACGAGCGCCGCCAGTTGTTGATGGCTGGCTTGCTCAGGCGCGGTGATGGTGATTTGCGGGGCGAAGTTGATTTGGCGGTTGTCGGCTTGAGGGGCGTTGAGGTTTTTGCTGACCTCCGTGGGGGATGGCAGGCGATCGCCCGTCCCCATCACTTTTTCAGCCAGCCACGCACCGACGTCACTGCCCACGAAAGTGCCCACGGCACCACCGACTACCTTACCGATTGCGCCCCCGGCGACGCCGCCCATCACACCGCCCAACACTGTGCCGGCACCCGGAACGACCGAACCGATAACAGCTCCCGCCAGCGTGCCGACCGCTCGGCCTATCGCCATCCCGGCCACATCACCGACGACACCGCCGGCAACACCGCCGCCGATAGAGCCCACGCTAGTTCCAACCGCTTGACCCAGGTTTCCGGTGATCGCGCCTTGCGTCATCTCGACACCGGCCTGGGCCACTACCAAACCCAGGGGGGCACCTTTGGCAAGCTTGCTCACCTTCGCCGCTTTGCCAGAGATGCCAGGGCCGGAAGCAGACGGGCGATTACCGTTGTGCCCGTCATTACTCGGGGCTTTGCGCTGGCTGTCCGGCGGTGTGGTTTTATTCCCGGCTGCCGGCCCCTCTCCGAGCACTTTCCCTGCGACCTTTTCGAAAATCTTGTCCTTCACGGCACCGAAAACACCGGAAACCACCGGGATCAGCACCGCCCCCGCCAGGGTGACGGCAGCGGCAGCCTTGGGCAGGCCCTCCGCGAGCCAAGCCACGCCACTGACCAGGCCGTTCATGGCGGTCAGCTTGGCATCCACAACGGGGGCCAGCGCTGTATCAGAGGCGGTGCTCAAGCGCGTGGTACTGGCCTCGTAGGCTTGCCGACGTGCGTAAGTAGAGTCCGCACGAACCGCGGCCGAACGCAGCACCGAACCTTGGTCGCCCAGCGTCGAAGTGGCGTAGGTGGATTTTTCTGCGACCAGCGAAAAGGCCTGTTTCACGCTGTCGATCACCGGTACCAGGCTCAGAATCGTCTGGTTGCCGTCGAACAACTGCGTCGCCAGCACCGCCTGCCTTTCGGCAGGTTGCGACTTGAGCGCCTCCAGCACCGTAAGCACGGCCTGTGGGGCGTCCTGTTTCATGCCCGCCGCGAGTACTTTTGGATCAAGCTTGAGCTCTGCCCAGGCACTGCGTTGCCCTGCAGAGGCGTTGTCGCCTTTAGCCAGGACGGCGCTGATTTTTTCCAGCCCGGCACCAGCAACAACCTTGCTGTTACCTGCGCTCAACAACGCCGCCGAAAGCGCTGCAGCCTGTTCGGGACTCATGCCCGCAGCCTTCGCGGCAGCGCCCTGGAGTTGCACAACAGCGCCGATATCCGCCGATTCGGCCTTGAGCGATACCTGGGTGCCCAGCACGTTTGTTGCGTCGGCAAGGTCCAAGGCTTGTGCGCGATCAAGGTGCATTGACTCGCGCCAGCCGCCCATGATTTCGCCGGCATTTTTGACGTCGATCTTGAACGCCGTCGCCAGGATCGCAGCGTCGCGAGCGAACTGCTGCAGGTCTGCCCGGCGCCCAACGGGGTCGATATTGCCCGATGCGTCCTTGCGATCACTGCCGATACCGGAACGGGCGGCGGCATACTCGACCTTCGCGAGGTCGACGGCACTGGCACCACTGGCAGCCACCACCGGCTCGGACGCCATGGCAAGGTTGGCTTCACGCAATGCCTTGCGCTCATGCCGGGCAAGCATCAACAGTTGGTCAATATCGGTCATCGCGGCGTCCAGCGCCTGCGAGGGTGTGCGCTTGTCTGTAGGCGCGACGGTCTTCGTACCCTCTGCGTTCCCGGCAGTTTGAGCTTGCCGGGCGTCCATCACCTTGAGCAACGAGACGTTGAACAGCTCCAGCGTATCGACCAACCGGACCTGCCCGTCCGCCAGATGCTTGATCTGCAAGCTGGCATCGGCCAATGCCAGGGCCAAACTCGCCGCACTCCCCGGGGCCCCCTCAAGCGGGCTCGGCAGCGCTTGGGTGATAGGTTTGAGACTAGCGTGCATTCCTGTCATCTGAAGTGCGCCCTGAGTCATCACGCCGTCCTTGGCAATGGCTGACCCTGCTTCATGATTACTATCTGCCATTGCGCTCTACTCCTGTTTGACGCCAAGACGACTGATTGCGATGTCGTAGCGGCGCAATGCTTTGCCGGCTTCCCAATCGAGGATTTCCGCTTCGTTCACCGAGTAAACCAGCGGCACTACATCGAGGATCACTTCGATGTCGCGCTCCGAAAGAAGTCCGCCGGTTTGTTTAAAAAATCGTCGATGCGCTCCTGCAGCTCGGTCCAGTCGGGCACGGTCAGGCCGGCAAGATCGGGAATCATCAGGCCGGTGCAATGGGCGGTGATGAACTCGGCACGCTCTTTGTTAGTGGCTAGCTTTTTCATCACCTTGGTAGCGCGCAGGGCGGGCATTTCCAGGGGCAGTTCGGTCAGGGTACGGCCGGCGGCTTCCAGGGGTAATAGCAGGTGGACAGGCTGGTCGTGGGTCGTCACGTCCTGTTCGTTCAGGAAGAACGAGGCCGGGCGCGTCGACATTTCGTGTACGTACTGCGCAATGCTCACGTAGTCCGGGCGTTTGAGTTGGTCGAGTTCTTTTTCCGACAGGCCGGTGGCGAGTTTCGCCAGTTCGAAGAACTGGTCGTCCTCGTCATCACCGGCCCGGGCCAGCGCGTCTTTTTGCGCGGCGTAGAACAACGGTTTGAGTTGAACCTGCTCGATCATTGCACCGGTGTCGGCGGTGATCGGGGACAGCAGCATGTGCAACGGTGGCATCCAGGCCATGGGGCAATTCCTTGTTGAACGGTATTGAAAAGTGCGAAAAATCTAAACCTGAGCATGGCCCCTGTGGGAGCTGGCTTGCCTGCGATGGCATCCACTCGATACACCAGGGATACCGAGTCGCCTGCACCGCAGGCAAGCCAGCTCCCACCTTGACCGTGCTCGCTTCAGATTGCGCCGGCCCTTAAGGCATCAGCACGGCGCGGCGGGCATCGCCAAGAATGTCGACGCCGTTGAGCACGAACTTCTGGGTGCGCACATCGATGTCGATCACCGAAATGCCATTTTCCAGACGGTTGTAGGTACGGCAGGACAGCTCCAGCGTGGTGGTGGCCTTGTCGCCCATTTTCAGCTTCGCCTCCTCCAGGGATTTGAGCTTGCCGCCCACGGTGTGGTAGGTGAAGTAGGTCTTGCCGTCCTGGTCTTGGCCGGCTTCACGCACGTTCAGCAAGATGTCGTCGCCCATGCGCACGCCCAGGGCCAGCATGATTTCCGGGCCGGCACCTTGCAGCACCAGCTTGGCATTGAGCACCTTGCCGCTCTTGGCCATTTCCTCGGCAATAAAGCGCCCGCCGGACATGGGCTCCATGTCGAACTCGATCTTCGGCGGGGTGAACTCTTCCACGGTTGCGGACAACGGCAGGCCTTGAAGGGTGGCCGCAATGGCCTGTCTGACTCGGTTGGTAAACATTAGAGAACGTCCTCCAGGAACTGCTCGATGATTTCATCGCGGGCGTTGAGTTGATAAACCATGTGTTCGTTCGGCGCGTAGCGGCCGTAGTCGATGACGATGAACCAGGTGCCGTTCTTGTACTTCTCGACGCTGTTCAGCTCCGGGTGCAGGTACACGCTGCCGCCGGGGATGGTTTCGTCGGCCACCAGGGTTTGCAGCCAGTCGTTGATGCGCTTGACCTCCTGGTCCATGAAGGACTTGGTGAGGTTCTTGGCCATGGCTTTCTGGCCAGCCTTGACCAGCTTGCGGCTGATGGCATCTTCCAGGCCGACGTAGCTGATGAACTTGCCGGTGATGGAGCGGTTACCCAGCAGCGAGAAGCCGCCGAGGATGGTGCGAGCGTAATAGCTCACGCCGTAGCGGTTGAGCAGGTCGCCTTCGGTGGATGTGTCGAGGATGTTGTACTCGACCACGCGGGAAACGTCCTCGGCGAAGGTCACCTGGTTACCTGGGCTTTCCCACTGCTTGACCTTGGCCAATGCGGCGATGGCCAGCGAGGATGGCGACAGGAACACGTTCTTCTTCGCGGCCTTGGAGTACACCGACGGCATGTTGTGCACCAGCAGGCAACGGTCGAAGCCCAGGTCGGCCCCGCCCAGTTCGCCGCTGTAGGTCACTTGGTCGGCAACGGACGCGTCCTTGCCATCCAGTACCACACGGGCCTTGATGCGCTTGCCGAAGGAGGCGAACTCACCAGCCACAGCCTTGGTGCCGGTAAAGCCTGGAGCGCCGATGATGGTCAGGTCTTCAGGCACGCTGCTCAGGGCCGCCAGGCCCAGTTTGCGACCGGTGACCGGGTCGTTGCCGCCGATCACATTATTGATCGTATCGGCCGGGGTAGCGCCTTCTTCGACGATGACCACATAGACCGGCACCTTCACCACTTTGAGGATCTGGTACACCGCTTGGAACAAGGTTCCCGACTCAGTGCCGGTAGGGTCCAGCAGCGCCTGGGTGGTGAAGCTGTTGATACGAAACGGCGCGTTTTTCGGGATCGACGCATGGGCATTCGGCGCAGTGCCGACCAGGCCGATGACGTTATCGCCAAGGCCACCCATGGCCTCGGGGGATTCAGTGGCATTCACAGTGATGCCGTTGTGCTCGAAGTTCAGGACTTCTGCCATGGTTATTCAGCCTTCTTGGGGGTGGAGTTGAGGACGCTGGTCAGTTCCAGGCGGCCAGCGGTGCGCAGGGCGGATGCTTCGACGTCGAGCAGTTCCAGCTCCTCACCGGCGGTAGACCAATGGCCGTTGCCGATGGGGAATGGGATGAGGACGGTGTAGGTTTGGCGGGTGGGCATGGGTGGAAATCTCCGGGTGGGAAATGCAAAAAGCCCCTGCGGGGAGG